>NZ_JBHYMF010000008.1:0-81102 GCF_042742855.1 Streptomyces sp. NPDC058877
TGCCGCCCGCGCAGATCTGGGCCCGTGAGCTGGACACCGGGCGCTACCACTGCTCGGTCTCCACGATGTACCGGATCCTGCGCGAGCGCGGGCAGGCGGGTGAGCGCCGCCGCCAGGCCGCCCACCCGGCCAAGACGGTGCCCGAGCTGGTCGCCGACGGCCCTTCCCAGGTGTTCACCTGGGACATCACCAAAGCGGCCGGCCCTCGCAAGGGCGTTTGGTACCACGCCTACGTCATCATCGACATCTTCAGCCGCTACATCGTCGGCCACACCGTCGAGTCGGCCGAATCAGCCGAGCGGGCAGAGGAGTTGATCCGCGAGACCATCGCGCGCAACGGCATCGTCCCCGAGACCGTGCACGCCGACCGGGGCACCTCGATGACCTCCAAGAAAGTCTCCCAGCCGCTGATCGACCTCGGCGTCACCAGGAGCCACTCGCGCCCCAGGGTCTCCAACGACAACCCCTACAGCGAGGCCCAGTTCAAGACCACCAAGTACATGTCCGACTACCCGGAGCGGTTCGACTCCCTGGCCCACGCCCGCGAATGGTTCGACGGCTTCATCTCGTACTACAACCACGAGCACCGGCACTCGGGCATCGGCCTCCACACGCCCGCCAGCGTCCACTTCGGCACCGCCGAGGAAATCCGCGACCAGCGGGCCGTCACCCTCGCCGAGGCCTACGCCCGGCACCCCGAACGCTTCGGCCGCCGCCCCAGACCGCCCGAGATACCGCAGACAGCGTGGATCAACGACCCCGCCAAGCGCAGCGAACCCGCACCACAAACCTCATAGCGTCACGACCGTCTCACTGGACTTGAAATCTTCCGGTACAGCTCGCGGTCGATCAAGGCCCGGCCCGCGGCGGAGGCATAGGCCAGGAACGTGCCGATCTGGCAGTTCTCCGTGCGTCCGGGGGCCTGTAGCTAAATAACTGTCAGAGTTGATCTGTGCAGGTGTCCTCGTGTGACGGTAGGCGGGCTTGTAGTTGGGCGAGGGTCCGGGCTGGGGTTCCTGGTAGCGGAGTGACCACAACGCGGTGCAGGTCCAGGAGGCGGTGGCCGTCTTGAAACTGGTTGGACAGGTTGGTGCGGGTGACGTTCAGGAGCTGGGCCAGAAGTGTGCTGGTAGCAGCTCTGCGGCGGCGTAACAGGGCTGTCAGCAGGCGGTGGTAGTGGTCGAGACTGCTGACCTGCGGGTGGAGGTAGCTCCGCGGGCGGTGGAAGCGTCGCTGGAATGCCGCCTCGGCCAAGGAGTCCCAGTACGGTTCCGAGACAGCGACCAGACGGTCGAAGGCGGAGCGTGACATGCCGGTCAGGGCCGGGTCGGTGAGCATCGTGGTCAGGGCGGGATCGATCCGCTGTCGACTGGGGGCCGGCTCGAGGAGCCGGGGTGCGACCGGTGCCAAGGTGTAGTTCCAGTCCCCGTGGAAGGCGTGGGGTGTGATCGGCAGGGCTTGGAACTCGGCAGGTGGGACTGTGGTGCCCAGGTCGTATCGGCCGGTGTCGAGTTCGGCTCCGATTCTGAGCCCGGTGCGGGTGGTCGTGGCGGCGATCGTCTCGATGACGACCTCGTAGCTGGTCAGGGGCCTGCCGCGCCAGCTCGCGGTGATGTGGCAGAACATCCGATGCTCGATCTTGTTCCACTTCGATGTTCCGGGTGGGAAGTGGCAGACCGTGATCTCGAGTCCGCTTTCCAGAGCGAAGGCGGCGAGGTGCTTCTTCCACGTCCAGCGGCGGGGATCGTTGGAGCCGCCACAGTCGGCGGTGATCATCAGCTGGCTAGCGTCCGGGTAGTCGTCCCGGCCGCGCTGCCGCCACCAGCGGCGGATGGATTCCACCGCGAACTCGCCCGTGTCGTGGTCGGTCCCGACGTTGACCCAGCCGGTGTTGCGGGCGATGTCGTAGATCCCGTAAGGGATGACCACGGGCTGGTCACTGGTGATGAACGTATGGCAGTCCACACGGACCGGGTTCTTGCCCGGCCGCCAGATACGTCCAGGTCGGTCCCGGTTGCCAAGCCACTCCTTGGCCTTGGTATCCACGCTGATCAGCGGCTGGCCGCCATCGAGGAAGGCCGCGGCGGTGGCGTTGATATGCCTGAACTGAGCGTCCCGGTCCGGATGGCTGGCACCCTCCGTGGTCTTGGCGGTGCCCTGCAGGCTGTATCCCAGGGTGTGCAGCAGACGCCCGACGGTCGCCGCGCTGACGGGGTGGCCCTGAGCGGTCAGCGCCGAGGACAGAGACCGCAGCGAGAGGGTGGTCCAGCGCAACGGCGAGACCGGATCGCCCCGGGTCGTCGGCTCGATTAGCGCCTCCAGCGCGGGCAGCAGACCGGGATCGGTGGCCGTCACCGGCTTGCGGCCGGCCCCTGGAGCCCGGATCCGGCCGACCGGCAAAGGGCGCCCAGACAGCTCGGCAATCCCGCGTCTGATGGTGGCCGCGCTGACGCCAGAAGCTACGGCCACCAGGGTGATCCCGCCGTGACCAAGCGCGGCGGCCTCGCTGGCCAGGTAGATCCGCCGACGCCGTTCATCGAGATGAGGAAGGAACTGATCGAACTTCGCTCGCAATGCCATAACCGAGGCCCGAGCGGACATACCCGCAGTCACACCTCATTGTCCTGCCAACACCCCAACACCGAGCAGTAATTGAAATACAGGCCCCGGCCGTGCCGGAGTACTGCCGCTGGACTCCGGCTGACTTGACGCCCTTCTTCAAAAACCCGGTGTCGTCCCCGATCAGGACCGCATCCTTCGCTCCGATCGTCTCGACGACGAAGTCACGGATGTCGTCACGGACCGCGTGCTCGTCCCAGTCGGCGAAGTTCAGCAGTCTCTGGAAACCGTCCGGCCGACGCTGGCCGGCCTGCTCGGCCAGCGTCCACCCGTTCTTCTTCTCCAGCGGCGAGAGCAACGTGGACAGGTAGTCCAGCGCCCGCTCACGCGGCTCCGACCTGCCAAAACGTCCTGCGAACCGGGCATGGAGACCAGCTATCCCGTCGGACCAGTCCTCGATCTGCGCGACCGTCAGCGATTCATCACACAGTCAGCCCAACGACCAACACGACACTCCGTCACGCCACATGCGGTTGCAGTACTAAATGCTGGCAGCCAGAGTCGGCCTCCTGACTTGCGACCGTCCCTCACCCGGATTGAGCGCTGCTTCCTGCGGGTGGGTCTGGGTAGTTACGGTGGCAGTCGCAGACAACCAGGACGCCCACAACATGATGGCCGACTAATTCTTCACCGATGGGACGGCGATCAACTCGATCATCCTCGCTCTCGTGGATGCCTTCTACGAAGCAGCAGCCGATCAGTAGGCGGATTCAAGTTGAGTAGGTGCTGAGGTCAGACGTCCTTGATCTGTACTTGGTCGCCGCACAGCTTCGACCAGTCGTCGCGATCCGAGGTCAGTACGAGGACGGGTGCCGGGGAGCGGAGCGCCATCGCAGCGACGAGGGCGTCGATGGCGTACTTGTGGCCGTGCAGGCCGCCGGCGTCGCTCAGCAGCTGCACCGCCGTGAGGCTGTCCGCCTGGGTGACGTCCTGGACCTGAAGGCGGGATAGCAGCCAGCGCAGCCGGGCGGTATCCGTCTTCCCGTAGACGGCTTCCACCACCGTCAGGGCCGACACGAGGACGGGTACGCCCACCCGCCGAGCGGCCTCGATCCGGGTGATCATCTGGCGGTCGTTGCGCAGTAGCAGCGACAGCGCCTGGGAGTCGAGCACCAGGGACCTGGCCGCGGGCTCTTTCATGCGGCGCTGTCGTTCGAGGCGTAGGGCGTCGGTGCGTCACCAAACAGTTCGCTCTGTGCAGCCTGGACCTCGGCGTCGCTCAGCGGCTCGTGCTCGGCTTCGTAGGCGGCTACGATCTCAGCAAGGCCGTCCATGGCGAGCTGATGCCGGACCGCCGCCGTCACGTAAGCGGACACGCCGCGCTTGCCGGTACGGGTGCGCAGAGCACCGAGAAGCTCGGAGGGCATCGACACGGAGATGTTTTCCGTGCCGCCGGGGCGGGGTGACTTCATGGCCGCAAGTCTAGTACAGGAAGTATTACAGCGTCTGGAGTGCTGCGTGGCCTGTACCCAGGGCGGGCGGTGATGCGTAGTCTTGGCGCTTCCGGATCTTTTTGTACTTTGCAGTGAATCCCGTGCTGGGATGGTGCTGGGATGGCTGACCCCTCGTCACCGCCGCTGCGCAGGGCGTCTGCCCGTGGACCTCCGTGCCGGTTCCGCTCGACAGCGGGCAGGGGCATCGGGGACGCTTCACGCGATGACAACAATCGACGACACCCCGCCCGCGTGGGACGAGCGCACCCAGCTCGCCACGTTTCTGGACTACGCACGCGGCACCGCCCGCGCCAAGTGCGCCGGCGTCTCCGAGGAGCACGCCCGCAAGGCGCTCCTGCCGGGCTCACCGCTGATGACCATGAGCGGACTGATCAACCATCTCCGCTGGGTCGAGTACTACTGGTTCCAGGTGATCTTCCTCGGTGAGGAGGATCTGGCCCCCATGACGGACGAGGACCCCGACCGCGAGATGCGTATCGCCGTCGACTTCCCTCTCACGCAGTTGCTTGACGAGTACGCCGAACAGAGCGCCCGCTACCGGGAACTGGTCGCCCGGAACGATCTGGCCGAAAAGGCTGTGGGAACCATCCGCGGCGGCCTCCACGTCGACCTGCGCTGGATCCTCCTCCACCTCACCGAGGAGACCGCCCGCCACAACGGCCACCTGGACATCCTGCGCGAGATGCTCGACGGCACGACCGGCTAGGCCGTCTCCTCCGAGCCCTCCTCCACGGCACCGAGGTCGGTGTGGTCCAGAAGGTCGGTCTGTGCGATGAGGTAGGCGAGCTGTGCGCGGCTGCGGCTGCCGAGGACTTCCGCGGTCTTCTGGACATGGGTGCCGACCGTTCGCCTGCTGATGCCCAGACGCGCCGCGATCGCGTCGTCGGTGTAGCCCTCCACCATCAGGCGCAGCACGGCCCTCCGGGTCTCGTTGGTGAGGGGCGGCGGGCGCAGCCGGGAAGGGGCCTCCCCTACGGCCGCCGCACGGCTCCATGCCTGCTCGAAGCCTTTCACCAGGTACTTGATGATGCTGGGGTGCCGAATGAGCAGCGCGGACTGGCGGCGGTCGTGCGGCCCGGGCATGAACGCCGTTCTCCTGTCGCAGACGATGAGCCGCTCGAACACCTCGTCGATGGTCCTGACCTCGGCGCCCGCGGCCACCACTCGCTCGATGTAGGAGAGTGTCGGGCCGTGTGCCCGCACCGTGTGCTGGTACAACGTGCGCTGTTTGACGCCGCGAGCGGCCAGAGCGAGGTCGCGCGGCAGTGCCTCGGCGAGGAGTTCGGGTGAGCGGCCGCCGTTGGGCTGGGCGGTCAGCAGCTCCTCGCGGCAGGCCTGCACCGCCTCTTCCAGGGCGGCCGCGATCACGCTTGCGCCGGAGAGCACCCGGACCGAGGTGCCGCCGCCCTGCTGGGCCTCGGCGTAGACGACCTCCGCCCGGGCCATCGTGGTGCGGATCGCCACCAGGGTGTCCTGGTGCTCCGTGATGGCCTGCTTGATCGGCCGGGAGAGCGCGGCGGCGGCGAGGTCGGGGGGGACCGGAGTGAGAAAGCCCGGGTGGTCCGGCAGAAAGCGGAGCAGGCCCAGGTCGACCAGGCAGTCGGGGATGCCGTCCGCCGCCGTGCCGCCTGCCGCCAGCATGTCGCGGTAGAACTTCAGGCCGTCCTCGCAGAGCTCGGGGAGCTTCGCCACCTCCACCTGGTCATGCTCTGTACACATCTGTCCACCCTTCACGTTCTTGCACTGCCCACTCATGATGCCATTCGAGCCTTCACCCGTGGCGAACGGTGGTGGATGATTCTTAAGGCAGCAACGAGGAAATAAGTTCTCGAATCCAGGGGGAATCATGATGAACCGCATTCACGCCATCTCCGTCGCGCTCGGCACGGCCGCCCTGCTCGCCTTCGGCGCCGTCAATTTCCTTGCGGGCGGCGCGACGTCGGCGAACACCGAACGCACGGTGTCCACCGCGCAGGTTTCCGCGCCCGTCGCACTGTCCGACTCCGCGTGGGGATAATTCCCGCCTCGCTTCCGCAGCCGTCCTGACGGGTCGGGGTCCGAGCGGACGAGGGAGCGAACTCCAGGGCGACCGCGCTGACGCGGGCCGGCCTCACCGGCGCGGGGGACGCCGGTTCTCACGTCTCGTGATAACCGGGGCGACTCGTCTTCGGCATCCGGCGGGGCCGGGTGGAACCTGACATATTACGGGACACCCTCGACAGCGATCCGGAAGGATCTCGAAGAGGGAATGGTGTCCTTCCATAGGCGCCGGTTTGCGGGGGAAATATCGGCCGGCCACGGTACCGGGCGCACCGGGGCGGGAGTCGTCGTGCCGACGTGCCTGACGGACCGCCGCCCCGACGGGCACTCACTCTGAGTCGACGGCATGGCGCACCGCGCTGAGCAGGGGAGAAGGCCTGCGCGTTCACCCTCAACCGATCTTCGGGGGTGGGTATTTGAGAGGCTCCGAAGCGCCTCGGCCGATCTCCGTCCGGGAGTGCCGGACGGGGCGGCCGGTGCGGCCCCGCGGGGCTCCACGCCCCGGAATCCGCCTTCGTGACCCCGTTCGACGCCGCCCCGCGGCCGGAACCGCAAGGGGTGCGGGTCGCCGGAGACCGGTCCATTCCGTGAGTCTCCGACAGATCTGTCAGTACCCGAATGGAACGCCCGACACGAAGGAGGACGACTCGGAATGTCCGATCGACCTGTGGTGGCCCTGGTCGATGCTTACTCCAGCGCGCGACTGCTCATTCCCCCGATCCGGGAGCGAGGTTATGAGATCGTTCATGTGCAGAGCACCGCGGCGATACCCGAACGGTTTGCGCCGTCCTTTCACCGCGATGACTTTCGCGATCTCGTGGTACATCGGGATCAATTCACGGACACACTGGACCGCGTCTCCTCCTACCGCCCGGTAGCGGTGCTTCCGGGACTCGGCACGGGGACCGGACTCGCCACGGCTCTGAGTGCGGGCCTGGGGCTGCGAAGCAGTGGTGTGCGACGGGGGGCGGCTCAGCGGAATTGTATGCAAGACGCCGGGCCGGCCGGATTCACGGTGCATTCCGTGAGTCTGGACGGGGTCCACTACATCTGCGATATCTGGGAGACGCGGCGGACCGGTTCGCCGCGGGCGGACGGACGGCCGCGCGGTGCGCGGCTGCTCGCCCGCCGAGGCGAGCGGCAGGACGGTCTGGTGGACCTGACCCTGACCGGACTCGACGCGGCGGGGTTGCGTAACGGTCCGGCCTGCACGGAGTTCGAGCACACCGCGCAGGGTCCGGTTCGGGGCACCCCCGCGGCGGGCATCTGCGCGACCGACGAGCCGCTGCTCACGCGTACGGCGATCGGCGAAGGACAGGCCGACTGGACCGTCTTCGCCTATCTCGCCCCGGAATGGTTCCGGCTGCGTGCCGCCCGGCCCTACCGGCGGCTCCGGCACGTGGCCTGGGTCGCCCTGCCCGCCGGGACGTCCGGTTCCGCGAGATTCCGCGGCCTCATGCGGGAACTGAAGGCGCTGGAGAGTCAGCACGGCGCCGTGGGGGGCGGAGCTCCGTCGGTGACTCGGGTCCAGTTCCTCCACGCCGACGAACGGATCGTGGAGCGTGACTACGCCGCGGCCCTGTTCGCGGTGGAGCGGTACGAGGAGGAGACGGGGACGTCAGCCGGCTGAACGTCCGTCCGACCGTGGCTCCTCGCGGACCGCGCCGGAAGGAAGAGACCACGGAAGCCGGTGCCCGGGCCGACATCGCTGTCGGGGGAGGCGGCGACGGCGTGCGACCAGAACCAGTGTGCTGTCCGCAGCACGAGACACAGTGGCGAGGATGCTTTGAATTCGACTCAGAACCGCGACGCGCGCACAGTGACCCCGGACCGTCAGGCGTCTCCGAGCCTCGGGGCCGAACTCAAGGCGGCGCGCAGACGCATCGGTGTCACCCAGACGCAGCTCGCGGACCTGTCGGCCGTCAGTGTCCGGGCGATTCGCGATCTCGAACTCGACCTCACCCAGAACCCCCGGCGGGAAACCCTCCGGCTCCTGATGGACGGACTGCGGCTGACCGGCGCCCAGCGGGCGAGGATCGAGGAAGCGGCGGCGGGGCTGGCCACCCGCGGGATGCCGGCTGACTTCCTCGCCCCGCCGCCCGCCGTCCTCGAACCGACCATCGGCCGCGAGCGCGACATCGAGGCCCTCACGGGTCTGATCAGGTTCGGCGGCCACCGCCTGATCCGGGTGGTCGGCATGGCCGGCGTCGGCAAGTCCCGGCTGATCCAGGAGGTCGCCGGGGCGATGAACGCCTCGGGCCGGATGCCGGTCGTCTGGGCGGACCGGGACGGCGGACGCGCCGGCAGGCCCGCGGACACCTTGCAGGTCCATCTCGCCGCCCTGCTCCGCGGCGATTCCGGGCTCGACCATCTGGCCACCACCTTCGGCACCCACGACATGCTCCTGGTGGTGCCCGACACCACCATGAGCCCCGGCTCCGAGGCGGCGCTGCGTCGCCTGCTGATGCGGTGCCGGGGACTGCACGTCCTGTACGAGGCCCGTGAGGGCTCCACGTGGGGCGCCGGCACGGAGTACCCCGTCTTCCCGCTGTCCGTGGGGGACCGTACGGCCGGCCCCGCGAGCCGTGAGTCGGCCGACAGCCCCGCTCTGCGGCTGATGCTGTCGCGCTGCGGATCATTCGAACGCGAGGGGCACGCCGACAGCGGGATCACGGCCGCCCTCGCCGACGTCTGCCGCAGCCTCGACGGCATCCCGCGAGCGATCGAGGCAGCCGCCTCCTGGCTCCTCCTCTACAGTCCGGACCAGCTCCTGAGCCTGGCCAGGCGCGATCCGTTCAAGCTCGCCACCCCGCCCGGCGGCGATGCCACCGGTCCACGGGCCGGGCTCGAGGCATCCGTCAGGTCGCTGCGTCCGCGCGACGCCGACGTGCTGCGCCGGCTCGCGGCCCGACCGCTCCCCTGGACCACGGCCGAGGCCCTCTCCTCGCCGGAGCAGGGCGGCGACTCGGCGCAGGACGCCATCCACCTGCTGTGCACCCGGGGCCTGGTGCGCCCGGCCGACGGGGACGCCGGCGGCAGCCCCCGGTTCACCGTGCTGAACCTGGTCCGGCATCTGCTGGCGGAGAGCGCCGCACCGGCGGCTCCCGCGCGCGAGTCCCGGGGGCCCCTGCGCTGGCCGTCCGCCGCGGGCGGGGCGGCCCCGGCCCGTGCGGCCTGACTGCGTGATCGGGCCTGATCGCCGAGTGGGCGGCCCATGGAACAGAGGAGAATCGAGGGCACGTGCTCCAGCACATACTTCCCCCCACGGTCCGGACCGCTCAGTCGCTGAGCGACCGCGCCGGTGCCGAGGCCGGGTTGTTCCCCGAGGAGTGGCCCGCCGTCGCCACGGCCGTCCCCTCCCGCCAGGCGGAGTACGCGACGGTACGTGCCTGCGCGCGTGACGCTCTCACGAAGCTCGGGCAGCCTCCCGTGGCCCTGGTTCCCGGTGAGGACAGGGAACCCCGCTGGCCGGCCGGAATCGTGGGGAGCATGACCCACTGCACGGGATACCGGGGTGCGGCGGTCGCCCGGGATCGCGATATCGCGGCTCTGGGCATCGACGCGGAACCGAATGCTTCCCTGCCCGACGGAGACATCCTGCGACATGTCCTCGCGAGCCGTGAGGAATCTGACCTCCTGGCGATCCTGCCGGCCCGCGGAATCGCGTGGGACAGGTTGCTGTTCAGCGCGAAGGAATGCGTCTACAAAGCCTGGTTCCCCCTGACCGGGCGCTGGCTCGGATTCGACGAGGCGGTGGTGAGGATCAGCCCCGCGGGCACCTTCGAGGCACAACTGCTCGTCGAGGGGCCCACGCTGGACGGCAGAGCCCTGGCCGGCTTCGGCGGCACCTGGCTGCACGAGGACGGGCTTCTCCTGACCGCGATCGCCGTGCCGTCACGGCGGACCGCCGACGGGGCCGACCTCAGTACCAGCCGTCGTCGGGCTTCGCTCCGTCGTGGAACTCGTACGGATCGCGGTCCTCGGGCAACGGCGGGAGCACCAGGGCGCTGGGCAGCGGCCCCTGGTCCTGCTGACGTGCGTAGCGGTGCATGCGGACCCGCAGATGCATCTTCCGTTCCCGCACCCTCAGCCGGCGCCGCTCCCGCCGTCCGGCCTCGTCGTCGTCCAGTTCCTGGGTGAGTCGCCGGTTGTCCCAGTAATCGCGCTCCTGGTCGGCCACCTCTTCCCCGGGAGAGGGGGCGTTCCCATGGTCACCGTCATCGTCAAAGCGGGCTGTCATGCGGTTCAGATTACTCGGGCCCGGAGTCCTCGCCGCGGGAAAGGAGGTGAATTCGACCGGCGACATGGGGGGTGGAAGTCGCCTCCTGGTCGCCTGTGTTGTCGCCGATTCCGGAGCGTCGGCACTTCTAAGGTCTGATCCATCGCGCGAGTTTTCGGCCAGGCAGGCACATTACCGGCCGACTTCCGGGGTGAGCGCGCCCCGCAATGCACGGACATTCCCTTTCGATCTGGGCAGAGGACCAATGATGTCAAGCACACTCGTGGAACGGCCCGCCTCCGTGGCCGCCACCACCCCGACCGTCACCCCCGTGGGCGCCGCCTCCCTGACCGGCAGCGTGCAGCAGCCGAGCGGTATGCCGGCGCATCGCTACAAGCCCTTCGGCGCCCCGGATCTGCCGGACCGTCAGTGGCCGACGCGCAAGCTCCGCAAGGCTCCGCTGTGGTGCTCGGTGGACCTCCGTGACGGCAACCAGGCGCTGCCCGAGCCCATGGACCTGGCGCGCAAGCACCGGCTGTTCCGGCAGCTCGTCGCCATGGGCTTCAAGGAGATCGAGGTCGGTTTCCCGTCGGCGAGCCAGGTCGACTTCGACTTCGTGCGCGAGCTGATCGAGCAGGACCTGATCCCGCACGACGTGACGATCCAGGTCATCGTGCAGGCGCGCACCGAACTGATCGAGCGCACCTTCGAGGCCCTGCGAGGCGCCCCGCGCGCCGTGGCCCACCTGTACAACTCCATCTCACCGCTCCAGCGCGAGGTGGTGTTCGGCGCGGGCCGCGAGGACATCCTCGATATGACGGTGCGGGCGGTCCGGCTGATCACCGAGCTCGCGGCACGGCACGTCGGCGGAGAGATCCTGTTCGAGTACTCGCCGGAGTCGTTCACCGCGACCGAACCCGACTTCGCGCTGGAGATCTGCGAGGCCGTGATGGACGTCTGGCAGCCGGGTCCGGGCCGCCCGATCATCATCAGCCTGCCGGCGACGGTCGAGTGCACCCTGCCCAACGAGTTCGCCGACCAGGTCGAGTGGATGCACCGCAACCTGAGCCGTCGCGAGCACATCAGCCTGGGCGTGCACCCGCACAACGACCGGGGCACGGGAGTGGCCGCGGCCGAACTCGCGGTCCTGGCCGGGGCGGACCGGGTGGAGGGCTGTCTGTTCGGCAACGGCGAGCGCACCGGCAACGTGGACCTGCTGACGCTCGGGATGAACCTCTTCTCCCAGGGCGTCGACCCGATGATCGACTTCTCGAACATCGCCGCGATCCGGCAGGTCGCCGAGGAGTGCACGCAGCTGCCGGTCCATCCGCGTCACCCGTACGCGGGCGACCTGGTGTACACGGCGTTCTCCGGCTCCCATCAGGACGCGATCAAGAAGGGGATCGAATCGATGGAGCGGACGGCGCGGAGCTCCGGGGCTCCCGTCGGTGAGACCCCCTGGGGCGTTCCCTACCTGCCGATCGACCCGAGGGACGTCGGCCGCTCGTACGAGGCGATCATCCGCGTCAACAGCCAGTCGGGCAAGGGAGGGGTCGCGTACCTGCTCAAGGCGGGGCACGGCTACGACCTCCCGCGCGGCCTCCAGGTGGAGTTCTCCCGCCTGGTCCAGCGGCACAGCGAGGAACGCGCCACCGAGATCGGGGCCGCGCAGGTGTGGGAACTCTTCACCCGGGAGTTCCTGGCCGAGGGCTCGTGGCTGCGGGTGACCGGCACGGCGGACGGCGTGGTCGAGGCGGAGCTCGACGGATCCGCCGGCTCCTTCCCCGCGGACGGCGGTGAGGCGTTCGCCGAGGCGCTGCGGGCCGCCGGCACGGACGTGGTCGTGCGGTCCCTCGTCGGCCAGCCGCCCGGCGTCGGCGACTCCCCGGTGGTCGTCTACGCCGAGTGCGCGATCGGCGGGGAGAGCGTCTGGGGTGTCGGCGTGCACTCCGACGAGGCCGGCGCGGCCGTGCGTGCCGTCGCCTCCGCGGTCGACCGGGCCGCCCGGTAGCACCGCGGTACGTCGCTCCGGACCGGGGCGCCCCGCCACGGCACCGTCGACCCGGCGGCCGGGCCCATGAGATAGGCGAGACAACGATGTTCAGAGATCTCCGGAAGCTGCCCGGGGCGTCCTCCAACGGGCCGCCCGAGGAGCTGACCTGCTACTTCCTTCACCACGCGGGCGGTTCCTCCGCCGGCTACATGCCACTGGCGCAGGCCTTCCCGCCCGGCTGGCGACTGCGCGCCATCGATCTTCCGGGCCGTGGCGCGGCCTCCCGGCAGCCGCACTGCCGTGACGCGGCGGAGGCCGTGGAGCTGATCAAGCCCGCCCTCCTGGCCGAGGCGAACGGCCCGTACGCCGTGTTCGGGCACAGCATGGGCGCCCTGATCGGATACGAGCTCGTCCGGGAGCTGGAGCGGGCCGGACGCCCGCCGGTCTGGCTCGGGGTGTCCGCGATGCCCGCGCCCCGGCTGGCGTGCGCCCTCTTCTCGGAGCGCCGGGACCTGTGGTCGCCGGAGCGGCTGATCGGCTTCATGCGGAGGCTGGGCGGCACTCCGGAGGAGCTGCTGGCCGACCCCGACACAGCGGACTGGATGGTCGGCGTCCTCCGCGGTGACCTGCACCTGGTGGACACCTACGCGTACGCGGAGGGACCGCCCGTCACCGTGCCGATGTCGGTCTTCATGGGCGTCGAGGACGAGCTGTCCAGGCCCGAGCTGATCGACGACTGGCAGTCGTACTGCACCCGGCCCGTGCGATTCCACTCCCTGCCCGGGGGCCACTTCTACCTGTTCGAGCAGGCGGAAAGCCTGGCCCGGCACATGGCCGAGGACCTCGCGCGGGTCAGGGAGACGGTACCGCTGTGACCACGGTCCGTCCGACATGCGAGATCGACCCGACTGAGAAGGAAAGACAGGAAATGGAATCGTCACCGAACACAATCACCGCCCCTTCCACGCCGCTCGTGCGGGAGATCGCCGAGCTGTGGGCATCGTTTCTCGACGACCGCGAGGTCGGGGCGGACGACAACTTCTTCGAGATCGGCGGGAATTCGCTGATCGGCATCCGGATCCTCGAACGGCTGTCGGAGACGTACGGTGTCCAGCTGTCCGTCCGCGACTTCTACCTGGCGCAGACCCCGGCTCGGGTCGCCGAGCTGATCGAACCGGCCAGGGCGCGGACGTGAGGCTGACACCGGGCGCCGGCCCCGACATCGACCTCGACGAGGTCGATCTGCTCGACCTGGACCTCTACGCGTCGGGCGATCCTCACCGGATCTGGGACGTGATGCGGGCGAAGGCCCCCTTGCACCACCAGACACTGGCGGACGGCCGGGAGTTCTGGTCGGTGACCCGCTACGACGACGTCTGCCGCGTCCTCGGCGACCACCGGGAGTTCACCTCGGAACGCGGCACGGTCATCACCCATCTCGGGGAGGACGACGTCGCGGCCGGCGTCCTGCTGACGTCCACCGACCCGCCCCGGCACACCGAGGTCCGCCGGCCGATCGCGCCCAGAGTCACCGCACGGGCGGTGAAGTCCTGGGAGGACGGCATCCGGCGGGCGATCGTACGGTTCCTCGAACCGGCCCTCGACGGCTCCACCTTCGACCTCGGCGAGCAGGTGCAACGGCTGCCCGCGATCGTCACGGGTCCGCTCCTGGGAATCCCGGAGCAGGACTGGGACCAGCTCGTCCAGCTGACGTCGATGGTGATGGCCCCTTCGGACCGGCACTTCAAGCTCGGCGGCGAGGCCGCGACACTGGCCATCGCCCACCACGAACTCGTCGACTACGTGACCCGATGGGTCAAACGGCGGCGGTCGGACGGCGGCGAGGACGGGAGTCTGCTCGACCACCTCATGAGCGTCCGCGCGGGGGACTCGCCGCTGACCGACGAGGAGATCGCCCTCGACGGCTACAGCATCCTGCTGGGCGCCAACATCACGACCCCGTACACCATCTCGGGCACGGTGCAGGCGCTCGTCGACAACCCCGAGCAGTACGCGCTGGCCGCCGCCGACCCGTCCCTGGTGCCCAACCTCGTGGAGGAAGGGCTGCGCTGGACGTCGTCCGCGTGCAACTTCATGCGGTACGCGGTGGACGACGTCGAGATCGGCGGGGGCACGATCCCCGCCGGTGGAGCGGTCGTCGCGTGGATCGGCTCGGCCAATCGCGACGAGTCCCGGTTCCCCGACCCGCACCGGTTCGACATCACGCGGAGCAACGCGAAGCGCCAGGTCGCCTTCGGATTCGGACCGCACTTCTGCATCGGCGCGCCGCTGGCCCGGATGACCCTGCGCGTCTTCTTCGAGGAACTTCTCCGGCGGTGCGGGTCGATCGCACCCGCCGGAGAGCCGGAACATCTGCGCTCGATCTTCATCGCGGGGATGACCCATTTCCCCGTCACCGTCCAGAAGAGGCGACACGGCGGCGGGGCGGCGACAGCCGGCGCCGGCGTCGCCGCACGGCCTGCCGGAACACCGGAAGGCGGGTGCCCGGCAATCGCCGATTTTCCGCCTCAGCAGTCGCCGGTGAAAGTCGATTCCGGGTTCTAGCCTGGTTTTCTGAGCTTCAGCCGGCAGGGCCGCCATTCTTTGGGCTCACCCACCCACACCTCGACCGGAGCAATGATGAGCAACACCTCAATGGAAACAGCGGAGAATTCCGCATGGCTGGCCGTGCGCAATGAGGAGGGTCGGCACAGCATTTGGCCTGTCGACCTTTCCCTACCCCACGGATGGGACGAGGCCGGTTACCGCGGCGACAAGTCCGGTTGTCTGGAGTGGATTTCGGAGAACTGGGTGGACTCACGCCCGGCCGGTGTGGGGCGGGTGCGGAATTGAGGACCCGAGAAGGCGGCCGACGGTGGCTCGTCCGCGATCCCGACCCCGACGCGCGAGCCCGGGTGTTCTGCTTCCCGGTGGCCGGAGTGGGCGCATCCGCCTTTCGCGACTGGCCCACGCGGACGGGCGACATCGAGATCTGCCCCGTCCAGCTCCCGGGCCGTGAGAACCGGTTCGGATCCCCCGCCCACACGTCCATGGAGGTGTTCGCCAAGGACGCGGCGGACGCACTCCAGCCCTATCTGGACAAGCCCTTCGGGTTCTTCGGCCACTGCTTCGGGGCGCGTCTGAGCTACGGCCTCTCGGTCGAGCTCGCCGCCCGCGGCGGCCCGACGCCCCGGCGGATCTTCGCCTCCTCCTGCCTCGCTCCCCACCGCGGCGGCTACTTCGGCGGCGGCCGCTCCGGCCCCTTCACACCGGACACCACGGACGAGGAGTACAGGGAGGAGCTGCGCCACGGCTGTGAACAGCGCGGCGAGCCCACACCCCCCGACGAGCTGCTCGCCCTGTCCATCCAGGTGCTGCGCGCCGACATCGCACTGACCTGCGGCTACCAGCCCCCGGGCGCCGGCAGTACCCCCCTGAACGTCACCACCATCTCCTGGACCGGGGACACCCATGTGCGCCCCGAGGAGATGGACGAGTGGTCGGCCTACGGAGATCTGCACCAGATCCTCCTGGCCGGAGACGACCACACCCACCGATCGGCACCGGCGGACCTGCTTCAGGTCATCGAGGACGGTCTCCCCCATGAATAGGAGTGCTCACACCGTGAACACGGACGGCCGCACCGCCCTGGGCGCGCCCCTCACCCTCACCGAGCTCTTCGCCAGGTCGGCCGCCGCGCACGGCGACGCCCCGGCGGTGTCGGACGACTCCGGTCGCCGGCTCACCTACGCCGAGCTCGACCGCGCGACGGCGGAGCTGGCCCAGCGCCTCATCGACGAGGGCGTACGCCGCGAGGACCGGGTGGGCATCCACCGCGAGCGCGATGTCGACCTCGTCATCAGCATTCTCGGCGTACTGCGAGCCGGCGCGGCCTACGTGGCCGTGGACCTGCGGTACCCGAAGGCCCGGCGCGAGCTCATGCTCCGCGCGGCCGACGGCCGCCTGACCCTGGTCGGCCCCGGCGAGCGGGAACAGCTCGGAGACCAGGTGCGCACCCTGGTCTGGGAGTACGACGCCGAGCGCGCCCCGTCCGACGCGCCGACGGCCGGCCTGCCCGAGCCCGACCCGTGGGACGCCGCGTGCGTGCTGTTCACCTCCGGCTCCACCGGTACCCCCAAGGGTGTCGTGGTCGAGCACCACAACCTCGTGCACTTCGCGACCAATCCGCTGCTGCCGGAGCTGAGCCCCGTCGACCGCGTGGCCCAGATCGCGAACATCTCCTTCGACACCTTCCACTGGGAGCTGTGGAGTTCGTTCTGGGCCGGCGCCGAGATCGTCATGATGCCCTCGGTGCCCGACCTGGTGAAGGGCGACCCCGGCCGCGAGCTGCGCCGCCGCCGGATCACCGCGCTGCTCTCGCCGACCATGGCCTTCAACCACATCGCGGCCGAGGACGCCGACGTGTTCTCCTCGCTCCGCGTGCTCCAGACCGGTGGCGACGTGGTCCGTCCCGCCGCCTGCCGCGACGTGCTCGCGAGCAAGTTCTCGGGGCAGCTGGTCAATCTGTACGGGCCCACCGAGGGAACCACCGCGGCCACCGCGTACACCATCACCGACGTCGCGCCGGACGCGACGAGCGTGCCCATCGGCGCCGGTCTCGCCGGCGTGCGGCTGCACGTCCTCGACGCCAGGCTGCGTCCGGTCCCGAAGGGCACACCGGGTGAACTCCACATCGGCGGAGCCGGCGTGACCCGCGGCTATCTGCGTGATCCCGCGCGAACGGCGGAGCGGTTCCTCCCCGACCCGTTCGGCACCCCCGGATCCGTGATGTACGCGACCGGCGACCTCGTCAGCGAGCGCCCCGACGGCGTACTGGACTACCTCGGCCGGAACGACGACCAAGTGAAGATCCGCGGCTACCGGGTCGAACCGCGCGAGGTGGAGCGTGCGCTCCTTGCCTGCTCCGGCGTTCTCGACGTCGCCGTGCTGCCGCAGGGCGAGGGCCAGGACAAGCGGCTCGTCTCCTTCGTCGTGCCGCAGGGCCGGACCACCATGCCCGAGGTGCGCGCCTACGCCGAGGCGACCATCCCGGACTACCAGGTGCCCTCCGAGTTCGTCCAGGTGCCGGAGATCCAGTCCACCCCGCACGGCAAGCGCGACACGGCGGCGCTGCTCCAGCTCCTGGGTGACCGGGACCGGCGCCGCAGCGACTACGTGGCTCCGCGCACGGACAGCGAGCGCTACCTCACCCAGGTCTGGGAGGAGCTGCTCGGCACCGAACGGATCAGCGTCAACGACGACTTCTTCGAGCTCGGCGGCAACTCGATGCTGGCCTTCCGCATGAGTCGCCGGATCAACCGGGACCAGGCGGCGGGCATCGGTCTGGAGGACGTGCTCGGCAACACCGTGCTGTCCGACATGGCCCTCGCCCTCGACGCGTCGCGGAGCAAGGGAGAGGACGAATGACGCGGCTTCTGATGTCGGCCGCCGACATCGACCTCAACGACACCGAGGCGTTCGTCACCGGCGACCCCCACGAGCTGTGGGCGCGGCTGCGCGCGGAGGACCCGGTCCACTGGAACCCCACGCCCGAGGGCGGGTTCTGGGCCCTCACCAAGTTCGACGACGTACTGATGGCCTTCCGGGACACCGAGACGTTCAGCTCGGAGCACGGGACCGTCATCGGCGGCTCGTTCCGCAACGAGGTCGACACCGCCTCCGGGCGCATGCTCGTCACCTCCGACGCACAGCGGCACCGGCAGCTGCGCCGCCGTATGCACCGGGTGTTCTCGGCGAAGATGATCCAGCGGGTGACGGAGACGGTCCGCGAGAGGGTCGCCGTCGTGCTGGACAGGATGTGGGCCGACGGCGGCGGCGACTTCGCCGTCGACGTGGCCCGAGAGCTGCCGGCCGGTGGTCTGATGGCCCAGCTGGACATCGGTCACGCCGACGCCCTGCACCTGCTGCGCCTCACCCAGACCATGATCGGGTACCGGGACGAGGACCACACCCTCGGTATCGCGAACGAGGGGCTGCGGCTCGCGACCGCCCAGGCGGACGTCTTCGACTTCTTCCTGGACCTGATCGCCGAGCGCCGGGCCAGGCCCGGCGACGACGCGGTGAGCATCTTGCTCCGGCCCGAGCCGGGTGAGCGTGAGCTCGACGAGGACACGCTGCTGTTCAACCTCATGAACCTCGCCATCGGCGGCAACGAGACGACCCAGCACAGTGCCAGTGGCGGTCTGCTCGCGCTGATGGACGATCCCGCGCAGTGGGAGGAACTGCGCGCGGACCCCAAGCTGGTCGGCACCGGTCTGGAGGAGTTCGTCCGCTGGACGTCCACCGCCTCGTACGTACAGCGGCAGGTCACCACGCCGGTGGTGGTGCGCGGCGTGCCGCTGGCCGAGGGCGACTCGGTCACGCTGTGGACGGCGTCCGCCAACCGCGACGAGGACCAGTTCACCGACCCGAACCGCTTCGACCTCGGCCGCACTCCCAACCGCCATGTCGGCTTCGCCAGCGGACCGCATCACTGCATCGGTGCCGCGATGGGCCGCACCGCGCTCGCCGCCCTGCTCCAGGGCCTGCGCGAGCGGCCCGGCCGGCTGGTCCCGGCCGGTCCCACGGCCCGGCTCCGGTCGAACTTCATGCTCGAGTACAAGAGCGTTCCCGTCGAGGTGACCGCGGTATGAGCGTCTGGACCCTGCAACCCGTTCCGGCCGACGGCGACTACCTGGTCTTCGGCGTGCCGTACGCGGGCACCGGCGCCGCCTCGTTCAAGGCGTGGCCGCGAGAGCTCGGCGCGGGCCGGTTCTGCGCCGTGCAGCCGCCGGGTCGCGAGAACCGGTTCGGCGAGGCCCACGTCACCAGCCACCAGGAGTTCGCCGAGGGCCTGGTGGCGGAGATCGCCGATCGGCTGGACCGGCCGTACGCGCTGATCGGGCACTGCGGTGCGGTGCCCTTCCTGCTGCAGATCGCGGCGCATCTGGAGGAGCGGGGCCTGCCGGCTCCCCGGCGGGTGTTCGCCTCCGGGTGGGGCGCTCCGCACAAGGGTCTCTACGGCAGGCTGAACTTCGTCGACCTCGACGAGGTCGACATGGTCGCCGAGATCGAGGAGCGGTGCGCGGCTCTGGGCTACCGGCTCCCTCCGGAGTTCATGGAGATGGCAGCGGAGACCCTGCTGGCCGACGTGCGGCTTCAGCGCGGCTACCGGGCCGAGGCGCTGCCCAGCCGGAACGTCCCCGTCTCGGTGATCGGCTGGACCGAGGACGCCGTCGTCCCCGAGGCCGAGGTATGGCCCGGATGGGACGAGTGCGCCTCGGCCACGTACCACGTCCTCGACGGCGACCACTGGGAGTTCCTCCGCTTTCCCGGGGAGCTGCGTGACCTCGTCGAGCGCGAGATGGCCGCCGCGATCAGCACGTAGCCGGCCGATCCGGTTCGTGACCGCCGGACACCACGCAAACGAACGCGGCGTGCGTCAAGCACCAAGGCTGCGTAGACGCTCAAAGGATCCGATATGCCCCTTCACGTGTTGAGCCGCCGAACCCCCGAGGACACCGACCGACCGGGCGTGACGCTGACCGACCGGGAACGCGCCGAGGTGCGCGCCCTGGCGGAGGAACTGCACCGGTCCCCGGCCGGGCAGGTCGACGATCCCCGCTGGCTGGCGCGGGCGCGGCGGCACAGCTGCCGGCTACCGGTCCGGCTGCTCGAAGCCCTGCGCGACTTCCGTTCCGCGCCGGGCCCCGGCGGCACCCTCCTGGTCGGGAACCTCCCCGTCGACGCGGAGACCCTGCCCGACACTCCGTCGGTGCCGGACTCGGTGGAGCGCACCGCCACGGTGCCCGCCGCGACGGCGATGCTTCTCGGCCAGCAGCTCGGCGATGTGTTCGCCTTCCGCGACGAGAAGCACGGCGCGCTGGTGCACAACGTCGTACCGGTCCCGGCGCTGGCGGCCTCGCAGAGCAACGGCGGTTCCGTCGAACTCGAACTCCACAACGAGAACGCCTTCCACCCGCACCGGCCGGACCTCATCGGGCTGCTGTGCCTGCGCAGCGACCACGAGGGGACGGCGGGCACCCTGTTCTCCTCCATCAGGCGGGCGCGGGTGCTGCTCGACGACAGCGACGTGGCGGTCCTGTTCCAGCCCCGCTTCGTCACCGAGGCGCCACCGTCGTTCCGTGCGGGCGACGCGGCCACCGCGCACGGCGTCCTGAACGGCTCGTTCGACGATCCGGACATCCAGGTCGACTTCAACGCGACCAGGGCACTCGACGACGAAGCCGGCGCGGCGCTGCGCCGGCTCGGCGCCGCCCTGGCCGAGGTGGCGTCGGAACTCGTGCTGCGACCGGGCGACATGGCGTTCCTGGACAACCGCCTCGTGGTGCACGGCCGTACCGAGTTCACCCCCCGCTACGACGGCCACGACCGCTGGCTGCACCGGGTCTACGTCCACCTGGACGGGCGGCCCAGCCTGTCGCACCGGATCGGCCCCGGGCCCGTTCTGGCCTAGGGCCGTGCCGAGCCCCGGCCGGATCGGCCCACGGCCTGATCCGCCGGCCGGCTCCCCGTCGATCGCCCGCAAGACTCCCGAAAAGGACACAGCTCACATGAACGCAGCCCAGACGGCTGTCCTGCCGTCGGCCGAACCGGCGGCGCCGAGCCTGGTGCGTCAGATCCTCCTGGACATCTGGAGCAGCACGCTGAGGCACGACGTGACCGAGCACGACAACTTCTTCCGGTCCGGCGGTGATTCGCTGACGGCCCTCGTCACCATCGAGCAGATCAACCAGCGCCTCGGCTGGCAGCTCAACCTGGGCGACCTGATGCGGTTCCAGACCGTCGCCGAACTGAGCGCGGAGAGGGCGCGGCCGCAGGCCGCCAACACCGAGACCGCGCTGATCCGGATGAGCAACCAGGGTGCGCGCACCCCGATCGTCTTCGTCCACGCCGGGCACGGCATGGTCGACGGCTACGGCCGGCTCGTCCGGGAGCTGGGCACGGACCGGGCCTGCTACGGGCTCCAGTCCCCGCTGCTGGTCGAGGGCGTCGAGAGCGTGCCGGACGACATCCAGGGACTCGCCGGGCTCTACGCGGACGCGCTTCAGGACGAGTTCGGTGAGGACGAGTTCCATCTCTTCGGGTCCTGCGCGGGTGGCGCGCTCTGCCTGGAGATCAACCGCATCGCCGCCGACCGCGGGCTGACCATCGGCCGGACGATCGTGGTCGACGGCTATCTCGCGCGGGACTCCGAGGGCGTGATGTCCGAGGACGAGCTGATCGTGGACTTCTACGAGGGCCTCCTGCGCATGTCGGGCACCACGGAGCGGTTCCCCGCGATGAGCCCGCGGGACGCCGACCTCCCGCTGGCCCTGCGCAACTCGGCCGCCGCCATGTTCGGCGCCGGCCTGGGCTTCGACGAGCGGGCGGAGGGGTTCTGCCGCCGCCTCCACAGCGCCTTCGTGAGCACCGCGCGGGCCTGGGAGTCGTACCGCCCCGAGCCCGTCGACGTCGATCTGCTCCTGCTCCTCGCGCAGGACAACCACACCCTTGGGGACTGGAGTTCGGTCGTCAGGGGCGAGCTGACCGCGGAAGTGCTGGATTCCGAGTTCTACGGCCAGCGGCTCTGCATCGAAGAGGCCCCGAACCTCGTGGCCCGGACCACCGACTACCTGGGCGAGAACTGATCAGCATGGACAGCACAGCCACCAACCCGTTCGAGGACGCCACCGGCGAGTACCTCGTGCTCCGCAACACCGTCGGCCAGTACTCCCTGTGGCCGGGGTTCGCCGACGTGCCCGCGGGATGGCACACCGACTTCGGCCCCGGACCGCGGGCGGCCTGCGCCGAGCACATCGAGAAGAACTGGACCGACCTGGGCCCCGCGCGTCCGGGTGCCGCGGCGGGAGAACTGGTGTCATGACCGAGCAACTCGAACGGATCGCCCCGCTCCTCCGGGGCACGGAACCGGCGGCCGGTCTCCTCGGACGGTTCGCGGAGCAGGTCGCCCGCGCCCCCCAGGCGCCGGCGCTGATCGCCGGGGACACCGTCGTGACGTACGGCGAACTCGCCGACCGCGCGGACAGGGTGGCGCGCCGGCTGACCGACCGGGGCGTCGTGGCGGAGGACATCGTCGGGATCCTCCTGCCCATCTCCCCCGATCTGGTGGCCGCGCTCCTCGGCACCCTCAAGGCCGGGGCGATGTACCTGCCGCTGGATCCCCACTACCCGCCGGACCGGCTCGCCTACATGGTGGCCGACGCCGCACCGCGGGCGCTGATCACCACCCGGGAGGCGGAGGCCGGATTCGACGAACTGGCCGGGGTCGACACGGGCGCGGTGCTGTACCTGGATCCGCACGACGACCAGGACGAGGAGCGGCGGAGCCCGGCTCCGGACGGCACGGTCGTCCCGGACTTCGACCCGGACCGCGGCGCCTACACCATCTACACCTCGGGCTCGACCGGCCGCCCCAAGGGGGTCGTCGTCACCCACCGTTCGCTCGCGAACTTCCTGGACTGCCTGACCGACCGCTTCCGGGTGCACTCGGGTGACGTCGTCCTGTCGACCACCTCGATCTCCTTCGACATCGCCGGGCTGGAGCTGTACCTGCCGCTGGTGAACGGCGCCGCGGTGCACCTGGTGCCGCGGGAGACCACCGTGGACGGTGTGGCGCTGCGCCGGTACCTGGCCACCGCCGGGCCCACGCTGGTGCAGGGGACCCCGGCGCTGTGGCAGCTGCTGCGCGAGGCCGGCTGGAGCCCGCGCGAACTCCCCGCCACGGCACGCCTGCTGTGCGGCGGCGAGGCACTGCCGCAGGATCTCGCCGACTTCCTCGCCGGAGGAACGGCCGCCGTGTGGAACCTCTACGGTCCGACCGAGACCACCATCTGGTCGCTTCTGGCACCGGTGGTCGCCGGGGAGCCCGTCACCATCGGACGCCCGATGTGGAACACCGGCGTCCACGTCCTGGACGACCGCCTGGCGCCGGTGGCGCAGGGCTACACGGGCGAGCTGTACCTCTCCGGGGACGGTCTGGCCCGCGGATACCACGGGCGCGGCGCGCTCACCGCCGAGCGTTTCGTGGCCTGCCCGTTCGCCGACCCCGGCAGCCGCATGTACCGCACCGGAGACCTGGTGCGGCAGCGTGCCGACGGCCGGCTGGACTTCGTCGGCCGGGTGGACGAGCAGGTGAAGATCCGCGGCTACCGCGTCGAACTCGGCGAGATCGAGGCGGCACTGCGCCGGCTCCCCCAGGTGGCCCAGGCCCGTGTGATCATGCGGGAGGACGTCTCGGGCGTGGCACAGCTGACCGGGTACGTCGTACCGGCGGACGGTCACAATCCCACGGCCGACGAACTGCGCCACGCCCTCGGCGACTGGCTCCCGGCGCACATGGTGCCGTCCGGCATCGGGATCCTCGACCGCTTCCCGCTGACCCCGGCGGGCAAGATCGACCGCAAGGCGCTGCCGTCGGCGGTCCGCGCCGGCAGGGGAGCGGGCCGGGCTCCGGCCACCCCGCAGGAGCGGGTGCTGGCCGAACTGTTCGGCGAGGTGCTGGGACTCGGTGACGTCGGCGCCGACGACAGCTTCTTCGACCACGGCGGCAACTCGCTCGCCGCCAACCGCCTCGTCGCCCGCATCCGCGCCGAACTCGGCGTCGAGATACCCATCCGGGCCGTCTTCGACGAGCCCACCCCGGCCGCCCTCGCCCTGCGGCTCACCGAGGCCGAGCAGGCCCGCCCCGCCCTGCGCCCGATGGACCGCGGCGTCTCGCTGCCGCTGTCGTACGCCCAGCAGCGTCTGTACTTCCTCCACCGGATGGAAGGTCCCAGCTCCACCTACAACATGCCCGTCGCGGTGCGGCTGACCGGAGAGCTCGACATGGCGGCGCTGCGCGCGGCCGTCGTCCACCTCCTTCAGCGGCACGAAAGCCTGCGCACCCGCTTCACGGACGGGCCCTACGGGGCCGAGCAGGTGGTGGTGGCCGGCACCGACGCCGCCGTGGCCGCCGCCGCCGACATCTCCGTGCACGAGGTCACGGACCAGGAACTGCCCGCGGCCGTCGACGCGGCGGTGGGACACCGCTTCGACCTCACCACCGACATCCCGGTACGCGCCGACCTGTTCCGCACCGGCGAGCACGAGCACGTGCTGGTGCTGTGCATCCACCACATCGCGAGCGACGGCTGGTCGCTGGTCCCGTTCGTGCGCGACCTGTGCGACGCCTACACCGCCCACCAGGCGGGCCAGGCTCCCACCGCGGCGCCGCTGGAGGTCCAGTACGCCGACTACACGCTGTGGCAGCGCGAACTCCTCGGTTCGCCCGCCGACCCGGACAGCCTCATGGCGCGGCAGCTCGCCTACTGGCGCGAGCAGCTCGACGGCGCGCCCGAGCTGCTGGAGCTGCCCGTCGACCGCCCGCGGCCCGTCACGGCGACCCACCGCGGCGATGTGCTGCCCTTCGAGGTGCCGGCCTCGCTCGCCGACCGCCTGGCGAAGCTGGCCAAGCGTGAGGGCGTCAGCCTGTTCATGGTGCTCCAGGCGGCCACCGCGACCCTGCTGACCAAGCTGGGCGCCGGCACCGACATCCCCCTCGGCAGCGTCCTCGCCGGGCGCGCCGACCGTGCCGTCGACGACAACATCGGCTTCTTCGTCAACACCCTGGTGCTGCGCACCGACACCTCGGGCGATCCAACCTTCACCGACCTGCTGGCCCGGGTCAGGACCGCCAACCTGGCCGCGTACGAGAACCAGGACCTGCCCTTCGAGTACCTCGTCGAGGTGCTGAACCCGGCTCGCGGCACCAGCCACCACCCGCTGTTCCAGGTCATGCTGGTGCTCCAGAACAACGCGGTCCCGCGGTGGCGCCTCGGCGAGCTGGAAGCGGCGCACGAGGTGGTGCCGACCCGCACGTCGAAGTTCGACCTGACCTTCGAGCTGACCGAGCGGTTCACCGAGGGGGGCCGGCCGGACGGGCTCAGCGGTGAGATCGAGTACGCGACGGACCTGTTCGACCGTTCCACGGCCGAGACCCTGATCGAACGGCTGCTGCGGGTGCTGCGGTCGGTGGCCGACGACCCGGCGCGTCCGCTGGAGTCCATCGACGTCCTCGGCGCGGCCGAGCGGCGCTCGATCCTGCGGGAGTGGAACGACACCGGCGTGGAACTGTCCGGGGCGACCTACCCGCGGCTGCTGGCCGAGCAGGTGGCCCGCACTCCCGACGCCGTCGCGCTCGTCCATGAGGACACGGAACTGACGTTCGCGGAGCTGGACCGCCGGTCGAACCGGATCGCCCACTGGCTGATCTCCCGCGGCGTCGGCCGTGGCGACGTGGTCGGACTCGCGATGCGGCGCGGTCCCGAGCTGCTGTGCGCGCTGCTCGGGATCCTCAAGGCCGGCGGTGTGTATCTGCCGCTCGACCCGGACTATCCGCCGGACCGCCTCGCCTTCATGATCGCGGACAGTGCTCCCGTCATGCTCCTGACCACGAGCGACGCCGTCGCGAAGCTGACCGACGAGGCCCGGCGGCTGTCGCGCCTGGACTTCGACGACCCGCACACGGAAGGCGAGCTGGCGCGCTACCGCTCCGACGCGCCGACCGACGCGGACCGCCGGGCGCCGCTGCGCCCGGACGACCTGGCGTACGTCATCTACACCTCCGGCTCCACCGGCCGCCCCAAGGGCGTCGCCGTCACACACCGGGGCATCCCCAACCTCGCCCACAGCTACCTGGAGCGGTTCCGGCTCGAAGAGGGGTCGCGGTTCCTGCAGTTCTCCTCGATCAACTTCGACCCGACGTTCTGCGAGCTGTGCTGCACCCTGCTCGCCGGCGCGACCGTGGTCCTCACCTCACCCGACGAGCTGCTCTCCGCCGACCGGCAGCGGGAGGTCACGGCCCGGTACCGGCCGACGCACATCACCTTCTCGCCCACCATTCTCGGCGCGATGGCCCCGGACGCCCTCGCGGACTGCGGCAACCTGATGGTCGCCGGCGAGGCGTGCCCGCCCGCGCTGGCCGCCGCCTGGGCGCCCGGCCGCCGCATGATCAACGCGTACGGGCCGACCGAGGCCACCGTCGACACCCTGTACTGGGAGTGCGGCAGCGGCCCGGACGGCTTCGAGGACGCGTCGGTGCCGGTGGGCCGTCCGCTGAGCAACACGCGGGTGTACATCCTCGACGCCGCGCTGCGCCCGGTGCCGCCCGGTGTCACCGGCGAGCTGTACATCAGCGGTGACGGTCTGGCCCGCGGCTACCTCGGCAGGCCGGCCCTGACCGCCGAGCGGTTCGTGGCCTGCCCGTTCGGCGACCCCGGCAGCCGTATGTACCGCACCGGAGACCTGGCGCGCTGGCGCGCGAACGGTCCGGCCGGTGTCGTGGACTTCGTCGGCCGCGCCGACGACCAGGTCAAGATCCGCGGGATGCGCGTCGAACTCGGCGAGATCGACGCGGTGCTGAAGGGCCACCAGGAGGTGGCGCAGTCCGCCGTCGTCGTCCGCGAGGACACCCCCGGCCACCAGCAGCTCGTGGGATACGTGGTCCCCCGGGCGCACGGCGGGACCTACGACATCGAGCACGTCGACAAGTGGCACCAGATCCACGAGCAGGGATACAGCGAGCAGCGCGACCTCGGCACCGAGCAGGACTTCACCGGCTGGAACTCCAGCTACGACAACGAGCCGCTGCCGCTGGACCACATGACCGAGTGGCAGGAGGCCACGATCCGGCGCGTTCTCGACCTGCGGCCGGCCAGGGTGCTGGAGGTCGGGGTCGGTTCCGGCCTGATCCTGCGGCCGGTGGCGCCGCACTGCACCGCGTACACCGGTGTGGACTTCTCCGACGCGCTGATCCGGACCCTCGGCAGGGCGATCGAGGACAGCGACCTCCGCGACCGGGTCGCACTGCGCACCCTGGCCGCCCACGAGATCGGCGCGCTGGCCCCGGCCCGCTTCGACACCGTGGTGATCAACTCGGTGGCGCAGTACTTCCCCAGCGTCGACTACTTGATCGACGTGGTGCGCCAGAGCATGGAGATGCTCACTCCCGGCGGGCGGATCGTGCTGGGCGACATCCGCAATCTGCGGCTGCTGCGGGCCTTCGTCACCGCCATCGTCCTGCACGACGGCGCGCACGCCGACGAGTCCCTCGCCACGGTGCGGGACATCGTCGCCCACCAGCAGGAGCTGGAGAGCGAGCTGCTGGTCGATCCGGCCTTCTTCGCCCGGATCGGCGATCTCGTACCGGACGTCGTCGGTGTGGACGTCCAGCTCAAACGAGGTGTCTTCCGCAACGAACTGACGGACTACCGCTACGACGTGGTCCTGCACAAGCGGGGAGCGGACCTGATGTCCCTCCGCGACGTGCCGGCGCGCCAGTGGAGCGGCGCCGAGGACGTCGACGCCCACCTGGGCACGGCCCGGCCGGCGGCGCTGCGCGTCACCGGTGTTCCCAACGGCCGCGTGACGGCACAGGTGGCGACCGCGCGGCGGGTGGCTTCCGGGACCGGCGCGCTCGTCAGCAACCTGTCCGAGGCGGCCGACGCGCGGTCCGGGGTCGATCCCGAGACCCTGTGCGAGATCGGCGCCCGGCTCGGCTACACCGTGCACCCGACGTGGACCGACACCGAGGAGGGCGACCGTTTCGACGTGGTGTTCCTCGCCGCGGGCAGGGCCCCGGGGCAAGGGCTGACCGATGTGTTCCTGACCGCGGACGGGGACGAGCGTCCGCCGCGGCAGCTCGCCAACGACCCCCAGGCATCCGACCGCGGCCGCAACCTCGCCACCGAACTGCGCCGCCACGCGGCACGACGGCTGCCGGACCACATGGTGCCCGCCGCGGTCGTCGTCCTGGACGCGCTGCCGCTGACGCCCAACGGCAAGCTGGACACCCGGCGGCTGCCCGCACCCGAGTTCGGCTCCCGGACCGGACGGCCGCCGGCCACGCCGCGGGAAGCGACGATGGCGGCACTCTTCGCCGACGTGCTCGGCCTGGCGGCGGTCGGCGCCGACGACCGCTTCTTCGACCTCGGCGGCGACAGCATCCGGTCGATCCAGCTCGTCAGCAGGGCACGCGCGGAGGGCTTCCGGATCACCCCGCGCGACGTGTTCCACGAGCAGACGGTCGAGGCCCTGGTGGCCCGGGCCGCCCAGCACGCCGAGGAGGGCCCGGCGGACGACGGCCCGGTCGTCGACGTGGACGCCTGGGAGAAGATCCTGCGGACGCCCGATCCGGCCTACCCGGTGTCCGGCACCTCACCCGCCGCGGACCGGGGGCGCCTCACCCGGAGCGTCGCCGGCCAGGACGCCGAGCGGCTGCTGACCGGCCTGCCGCGGCTGTACCACTGCGGCCCCGAACACATCGCGGTGGCCGCGCTCGCCCCGGTGCTCGTCGCATGGCGCCGTACACGGCTTCCGGAGGCCGGAGCCTGGCTCCGGCTCGACCTGGCCACGGCGGACGCGCCGACCGCGCACCCGGTACGTCTCAACCCGGGCGCGCCGGACCTGGACAAGGCCCTGGCCGAACCCCGGGAGCTGGCGCGTGTGCTGAAGCGGGTGAAGGAGCAGGTGCGCGCCGTACCGGCAGGCGGCCGAGACTACGCCGCGCTGCTCGCCGACCCCGCGGCCGCGCCGCGACTGTCCTCGTACGGGGCCTCGCACGTGCGCCTCCGGGTGATGCCCGCCGGTACGGCCCCCGCCGACGGCGCCCCGCGTCTCGGGGACGACGGTACGGAACCCGCTCTCGGCGTCGATGTCCGGCCGGCCGCTGACGGCAGGTCCCTGGAGACCGTCTGGTCCTGGGACGCCACACGGTTCACCGAAGCCGCCGTGGGGGAGCTCGCCGACCGGTGGGTGACCTTCCTGGTCGCGCTCGCGAACCTCGCGGAGCGTCCGGAGCTCGGAGGGCTGACTCCCTCGGACGTCGGTCTGGTCGACGTCAAGCAGTCGACCATCAACCAGTTGGAGAGCGACTACCCCGGTCTCGACGACATCCTGCCGCTCACCCCGCTCCAGCAGGGCTTCCTGCTGTACACCGCGGCCGGCCACCACGGCCCCGACCCCTACCAGCGGCAGAGCCTGTTCGACCTGGACGGGCCGCTGGACGTCGAGCGGCTGCGACAGGCGGCGCACGCACTCCTGATGCGGCACCCCAACCTGCGTGCCGCCTTCACCCACCGAGGCACGCAGAGCTCGGTGCAGGTGGTGCCGGACCGGGTGGAGGTGCCGTGGACCGTGCACGACCTGTCCCGGCTCACGCCGGCGGAACAGGAACGACGGGAGGCGGAGATCCTCGCCGCGGACCGGGACCGGCGGTTCGACCTGTCCGTGCCCGTGCTGATGCGGTTCACCCTGCTGCGCCTGGGAGCGGAGCGGCACCGGCTGCTCGTCGGGGACCACCACATCCTGCTCGACGGCTGGTCGAACTCGCTGGTGTGGCAGGAGCTGTTCGCTCTGTACCGCGGCGAGCGGCTGCCGGCGGCGCCGCCCTTCCGCGGCTACCTGGCGTGGCTCGCGTCCTGCGACCGGGACGCCGCCGTGTCGGCATGGCGAAGCTATCTGGCGGATGTCGAAGGACCGACCAGGGTTCATGCCGCCAAGCCGGCGCCGGACGTCCCGCTGCGCGCCCTGGACGTCACGCTGACCGCGGAGCTGACCGACTCGCTGCGGCACCGGTGCGCCCAGGCGGGGATGACCCTCAACACGGCCCTCCAGACGGCGTGGGGCATCGCGCTCGGGCGTCTCACCGGGCGGGACGACGTGCTGTTCGGCAACACCGTCTCCGAACGGCCGGCCGAACTCGACGGCGCCGAGTCCATGGTCGGGCTGCTGCTCAACACCGTGCCGCTGCGCGTGAGCGTCCGGCCGGGCGAACCCGTCGGCACCACCATGGCGCGGGTGCAGGAGTCGCAGCTGGACATCTTCCCGCACCTCTCCATCGAGATCACCGAGATCCAGCGGCTCCTCGGAGCGGGTGAACTGTTCGACGCCTGCTACGTGTTCCAGAGCTACCCCGCGGATCCCCTGGACAGGATCGGGGCCGACGGCCTGCGGACGCGCGAGAGGACGCACAGCGCGAAGGGGCTTCCGCACTACCCGCTCAGCATCACGGTGATTCCGGACCGGCAGATCGAATTCACCGTCGGATATCACCCCCACGTGTTCGGCGACGACCAGATCGCCGAGATCAAGGAGTCCGTCATCGGCACGCTCGAAACGATCGCGGCAGGGGACAACGCATGAAGAACTTCCTGACGATGGTGCGCGGACTTCCGTTCGCGATGAAGATCCTGCTGGCCTCCGCCACCGCGCGGAGCCTGAGCTCCTTCGCGATCCTGGCCTACATGCCCATCTACCTGTACGACACGGTGGGCATGGACGGCGCCACCATCGGCTACGTGATCGGCGGCAGCGTACTGGTCGGCACGATCGCGGGTGTCTACGGCGGCTATCTGGCGGACCGGTTCATCAAGGTCGACCTGGTCATCGTGCTGGATTTCGCGATCATCCTGCTCTACCTCTGCCTGACGGTGATCCACGATCCGGTCGCCGTGACGGTCATCCTGCTGCTGAACAACATCGCCTCCTGGTCGATGGGTGTCGCCGGCAGCGCCCTGCTCTCCGAGCTGGTTCCCGCCGAGAACCGCGTCAAGGTGTTCTCCCTGCGCTATTCGCTGCAGAACATCGGCGCGGCGGCGGGCCCCTTCCTGGGCATCGGGGCGCTCGCCGTCGGATCGAGTGGTCCGTTCCTTCTCAGCGTCACCGTCATCGGCGCCTCCCTGGCGCCTCTGATGGTCTTCCGCCGGCGGTTCCTGCCCGCGGGCAGCGGTGGGAAAGCGCCCGCCGTGATGGCGGAACAGGAAACGCAGGAAACTCACGAGAATGAGGAAAAGGAGAAAAAGGAGGAGACCCCCAAGTTCCGCCAGGTGCTGAAGGTGATGGGGGCGGATCGCCGGCTGACCTACTTCACCATCGGTGGAATTCTCAGCATCGTGGTGTACGGCCCGCTCCTGACCTTCATGTCGCAGTACCTCGTCCTGGTGGAGGACCGCGACACCGCCTACCGGCTGGTCGCCTACATCTCCGCCGCCAACGCCATCGTGGTCATCGGCGCCCAGTACGCCCTCGGCAGCCGTCTGAGGCAGGACAACCTCCTGAAGTGGCTGACCGCCGGAGTCGGCGCCCTGGTCCTCGGCCTGGTCGCGATGTCGCTGTCCACGCATGCGGCCGTCATCGTCATCGCCGTGGTGATCTTCAGTCTCGGCGAGGTCGTCCTGGTGCCCGCGGAGTTCACGTTCATCGACTCCATCGCTCCCGACAACCTGCGCGGCAGCTATTTCGGGGCGCAGAATCTCATCCACATCGGCATCGCCCTGGGGCCGATACTCTGCGGCTTCCTGCTCCAGCATTTCGTGCCGGCCGTGATGTTCTACGCGCTGATCGCCGTGGTGATCGCCAGCTGGTGGTGCTACGTCATCGGCGTCCGGGCCACGGAAGCCGCTCGCGAACCGGTACAGGCGGGCGCGGAACCGGTGAAGGCGGGGGCCGGCAAGTGAGCTTCGAGGAGATCACGCAGAAGACGTACTGCCCCTTCGCCAAGCCGTCGAAGATGGGGCCGGGAATCACGATTGCGACGGATGACGTCGAGAACGAGCTCACGCGGCACAGGGACCTCATCTCGGAGTTCTTCCGCACGGCCGCCGAGCGCTCGCGCGACGGCATGATCATCACCTTCGAGGACCCGACGCTCGGTATCACGCTTGACGCGCTGACGGAGCTCACCCACCGCTTCTACACCACGCTCACCCGGATGTTCTCCAGCGTGTACCTCCCCGAGGACCCGCAGCTCGACGAGCGCTGGTACGCGATGATCGAAGGCGAACTGTTCTTCCTGGTCTCCTTCGCCCCCTGCTATCCGGAGACATCACCGCGGCACACCCACGGCGACCGGCGGACCTATTTCCTTCTGCAACCCGCCAGCACCTTCGAGCGGAACGCCAAGTTCATCGACAGGCAACGTGCGGGAATCCAGCGTGCTTTCGCCGCGGTCGGCAAACCCTACGACGCGCGACTGGCCAATCTGGAGAACGACGCCTTCAAGGCCGTCATGCCGATCGACCCTCTCGGCCATCACATTCCATGGTGGTCCCCCGGGGCGAGCGCGGCGCAGTAGCAGCGGGACTCCGTCCCGCACGCCGGCGCCTTCAAAAGACTGAAAGCAACCATTCGAAACAGAAGTGGGGCACCGATGACTTCTTACCAGGGCATTCTGAGCTACGACCTCTCCGCCGACGAGGTCTCCTCCCTCGAGCGGCTGTTCGCCGACCCGAAGCTGGCGGGGAGCGATCCCGGCGCGCAGACGTTCTACGACGACGCCTGGGAGCTGGTGTCGAAGGTACCGGCCGGACTGCGCCGGTTCCTGGAGGACTTCCGGCGCAATGACGCGGCTGCCGGCTTCCTGCTGCGCGGCTTCGGCGTCGACGACGACGCCGTCGGCCCGACACCCGGCAACTGGGCCGAGGCCGCCGCCGGACGTACCCGCCGGGAGGAGTTCTTCCTCGCGGTGATGGGCCAGTGCCTGGGCGAAGTGTTCAGCTGGCCCACCCTGCAGTCCGGACGAATGATCCAGAACGTGCTGCCCATCGCCGGCGAAGAGGACGAGCAGAGCGGACACGGCAGCGACGTGCTCCTCGAATGGCACACCGAGGACGCCTTCCACCCCTACCGCTGCGACTACCTGGCCCTCTTCGGCATACGCAACCACGACCGGGTTCCGACGACGCTGTCCTCGGTCCAGGACGTGGAACTGTCGGCGGACACACGCCGGGTGCTGTCCGAACCCCGGTTCTACATCCTGCCCGACGACGAGCACCTGCGTCAGCTCGCCGCCCTGCGGCCCCATGACCCCGGACTGCTGCGGATGCGCGAGATGCGGGACAACCCCGAGCCCGTCGCCGTGCTCTTCGGTGCCGAGGACGCTCCGTACCTGCGCATCGACCCGTTCTTCATGCGCTGCGTCGACGGCGACGGCGAGGCGGAAGTGGCCCTCAAGGAGCTGGTGACGGAGCTGGACCGGGTGCAGCAGGACGTGGTGGTGGAAGCGGGCACCCTGCTGGTCATCGACAACTACCTCGCCGTGCACGGCCGTCGCGCGTTCACGGCACGCTACGACGGAGCCGACCGCTGGCTCCAGAAGGCGGTGGTCGCCCGCGACCTCCGCAAGTCCCGCTCCGCACGGGACTCGGCAGCGGGACGCCTCCTGAGCTGACCCGGATGCCCGGGACCCTCGGCATTCGGCGACGGCCGGTTGGTGCTGTGATGGGAGACCCAGAAGGAACGTATCCGCAGGTGGGGGCGCCATTCTCGACGTTCCGCTTCAACGTCTGACGAATCGTCAATAACTGTGCCCGGCAAGCTTGTTGGTGGGTCGGGCACAGTTCTGTCCGCAGGGAGTCCTGTGCCCCTGGGGTAGCGGCAGGTCTGGTCGGCGTGAGACTGCCTCAGACCTTGACGACCTCCACGGAAGGGCCGCACAGGAGTGTCAGGTCCTCGGGGTCGGACGTGAGGACGGTCACCGGCCGGGGTGCGTTGCGGGCGATGACGGCGAAGGCGGCATCGATGGCGTACTTGTGGCCGTGGAGGTGATGGGCGCGCAGAAGCGCGGCGGCCTGGTCGGTGATCTCCTTGGTGACGTCGTGAACGTCGACGCGGGAGAGGACCCACTTGATGCGGGCCGGGTGGATCCGCTCGTAGTCGGCCTCAAGGGTGGTCATGGCGCTGGTGGCAACACGGATGCCCTCCTCTGATGCCGCCTGGATCAGAGCCGTGACGGTGCGGTCCTTGCGGTAGAGCTTGGAGAGTCCTTCGCTGTCGAGCAGGAGGGTGCCGGGCATCAGGCGGCGGCACCGCCGGCCTGGCGGTGGTCGTGGCGCAGTAGCGCGCGGGCGGCCTCGACCTCCTCGTGGGTGAGCTCGTCGTTGTCGGTCTCGAAGTCGGCGACGATCTCCCGGAGCTTGTCCATGGCGACCCGCTGTTCGAGGGCCTCGGCGACGTAGGCGGAGAAACCGCCGGGTCCGACGTGAGCGCGTACGGCCTCGGCGAGGTCCTCGGGCAGGCTGATCGAATACTTCCTGCTACTACTCATGGTGCCGATCCTACCGGTGGTCGTAAGCCTTCGCGGGGTGAAAGGTCCCATGGGCGGACCGGCCGCAGGGGAGTCAGCGGGGAGGTGCGATCAACGTTCTACGGGCCGGGCTGGTCCGTGGCGAAGCCCAACCGGCTCAGCGAGAAGCCACCCCCTTCAGGGGGTGGAGGAGTCACCAGGGATCGCAGGCGCCGCTGAATCGGGCGGCGCACACTGAAGTGAGTGCGATCCGCTCCGCGAGGTGATGCCGATGAGCCGCATCCTCTCTACCGGTTACGCCTTTCTCCTGGCACTGGCAGTGGCACTCACGGGGATGAGTGGCTGTGGCTCCTCGGGTGAGGAGAAGACGGTGGAAACGGGTCCGACAGTCACGACGACCCAGACCGTCACCGCAGAGCCCACACCCACTCCCACGCCGCCTCCCGCTCTGCCGAAGCCGACTGCAACTCCCACTGCTGACGCGGCCTCCACTGTCGAGGGATACTTCGCGGCCATCAACGCGCGCGACTATCGACGAGCGTGGGACCTCGGAGGCAAGAATCTTGGTGGCTCTTACGAGTCCTTCCAGGCAGGCTTTGCCGACACCGTCCAGGACACCGTCCGCATCGTCGATGTCCACGACGGCACGGTCACGGTCACGCTCGACGCCCTGCAGATGGATGGGACCGTGCGTTCCTTCGAGGGCACGTACGCGGTCAGGAACGGGGTGATAGTCGACGCTGACGTACGGCCGGCAGTGAGCCCGAAGCCGGAGAGCGCAGCGCCGACAGCGTCGAAGGACACCAACCGCTCTTATCCCCCGGGTCCTCCCGCGGGCGTTCCCGACGTCGACTGCTCAGACCTTCCTGGTCCCGTCTGGGTCGGCCCCTCCGACCCCCACCGCCTCGACCGCGACGGTGATGGCATCGGCTGCGAACTCGACTGAAGCCCCGGACGCTGTGGGTAGCGTCTGGCGTATAGGGACCTCACGTGGCCGCAGCGGCCCGGTACCTGGAACTACGGACGTGACCAGCCGTCGGCGAAGTCGCACTGGAGGTCGGTCCAGCGGCGCTGCTCGCCGGGGGTGTAAAGGGGGTGGTCGCGGAGGTGGGCGAGGGCCTGGACCCATTGGTCCCAGAGACCGTCAGGCTGGGTGAAGCGGGCCGCGTGGTGGGTGCAGAGGTGGGCGTCGAGGCGGAGGAGGGCGCCGAGGGCCGCGGGCTGGTCGTAGCGGAGGTCGGTGCGGGGGAGGTAGCGGTCGAGGTAGGCGGTGAGGATCTCGGCGTCCGCGTGGGTGCCGAAGCGGGCCAGGGCGAAGCAGTAGGCGCTGCCCGAGAAGCAGACCTCGCTGGCCAGAAGCAGGTCGCCGATGCGTTCGCGGAACCGTTCGCGGCGGTCGACGCCGATCAGCCATGCGGCGGTGAGGCGCGAGCGCCACTCGTAGCCGAGAAGGGCTTCCAACTCGGCATCGGTGATCGTGGCCGCGTCGTCGATGAGGTGATGGGCGAAACGTTCGCCGTGAGGCCACTCGGGCCGCAGGAATCGACCACTTTTCAGGACGAGGTAGCGCGCGTGGCCCGAGTCCTTCCTTGCCACGTAGCGCTCGATCACGTAGCCGTAGCCGACTTCCTCGGGGTGCTGGAACGGCATCGGTCACCTCTCCGGGTGCAGGTCGGTACGGTCGATCCAGGTGGGGGCGACGAAGATGTCGTCGCTGGCGGGGGCTTCGGAGGCTTCCAGCAGGGACCAGGTGCGGGACTCCTCGACCAGGTGCTCCCAGGGCGCGGTCCAGTCGAGTTCCCCGTTCAGGTCGGGGCCGGAGACGCCGTATGTGCGGCCGGCGTCCACGCGCCAGAACTGGGAGTAGAGGATCACCTGGGCGTGGTTGGCCAGGTCGTTGACGATCTTGGCGAAGTGGGTCGAGGGCCAGCCAGGGGCGTCGTCCGCAGTGGCGGCGCGTAGGCGCGCGGTGAGCGCCGGGACGACAGGTTTACGGACGCCGAGTTCGGTCAGCGCCCAGCGGATGCCGACGGACTCGGTCCAGTCCGGTGGGGTCGCCCGTTCCAGGCAGGCGAGGTAAGCGCGGCGCAGGGGCTCGACCGCACCGTCGATCTCCAGGCTCGCCAAGGCCATGGCCGCCCATTCGCGGACGGTCGGGTTGTCGCTGTCCAGCAGGCCGATGAGAGCGGGGCCGCAACGGGGATCGCCCACCTCCTCGAAGACCTCGATGGCGGTCAGCTGACCGAAGCCGCCGAGGGAAGGCAGGCCGTCGATGACGGCGGGTATGGCGTCGGCGCCGATCCAGATCAGCTCCGCGCGGGCGTCGTAGGACTCGTCGGCCTTGCCGTCGAGCTGCTGGACGAGTGTCTCGATGTGGGAGGTCATGACGCGGAGTGGTCCCGGCGCCAGAAAGTGGGGAGCCACCAGCAGAGCACCGAGCTGTCGGCGGGCCACGGGGCGCTGTCCTCGGCCGTCCAGTCCTCGAAGGAGTCCCGGGTCAGATCGATGGGGCGCCAGGCGGGGGCGAGCGGCTCGTCTTCGGCCGGCGGGCGGACGAACCGGCGGCCGTGCTCGTCGCAGGCGCCGAAGTCCTGGTAGTTGCGCTGGGCCTCGATCAGGGAGACCTTGTTCGCGCCGCCGGGCCTGGTGGGCCAGCGGAACTGGACCCCGTCGTCCTCCCAGAAGCAGACGGGGCAGATCTCGTACGAGCCGGGCATCTCGCCCAGCACGCGGTGCCCGCAGCACGGGCAGGGGTAGGAGTCGCTCACCTGCACAGTCTCGTTGCAGGCCCCGCCGGTGTGCCAGGGATTTCGCCGCCTCGGAGCCCCGGCCGGTCCGCAGCCAGTCCGCAGGACACCCGTAAACGGTCGTCGGGAGCCAACGCTCGCCAACCGGGAAATCCCAGGTCAGGGCCCTAGACTGGGCTCCGCCGCAGGTCAGGATCGGGCCGCAGGCATTCCGCTTCAACGTCTGATCGCATGTATGGAGGCGGCCTGACCTGTGGGAACGCGGGTCAGGCCGTCGCGCTGTCCGCATCAGTCCGCAGAACGGTCCGACGTGGCACGGCTGCGTCGTGCATTCGGACCGCGGCAGCGACCTGGAGTCAACCGGCCGTCGCAACATCGGGTTCTGGTAGATGCTCGTTCGATCGCCTCGCCGTTCGCATGGCGGGCGACGCTCATGGGCGCCATGACCGTCGTCTGGCCCCGTCTCTCACCAGCCGTGTCGCCATCGAGGCGCAGCCTACCGCCCCTGCCCTTCTCGTGGGCTCGACCTCTTCGTCGTTCCGGTGGACGATCGACGTCGAGGCGTCGATCAACACTGACGCATTGACGTAATATTTACGTCACTCTAGGGTGGGGGCATGCTCTTCCCCACGCCCGCTCTCACCGCCGAGGATCAGCGCGTTCTCGGCGAGATCGAAGATCTTCGTCGCTCGTTGCGCCTCCAGGTCCGGTCCACTCCGGTGAAGTGGACCGAAGGGCTGCGCAAGTTCTTGACCGCGGATGCGGTGGCGGCCTCCAACTCGATCGAGGGTTTCAGGGTGTCCACGGTCGACGTCGAGGACCTGCTGGAGGGCGAGCGGGATGTTGACGTCTCCGAGGAGGATCGCGAGGAGACGCTGGCCTATCAGCGGATGATGACCTATATCCAGACGCTGCATGACGTCGCGGACTTCCGGTACAGCAAGGAGTTGCTCAACGCGCTGCACTGGATGCTGCAGGGACACCGGAACACCCCGCGGAAGCCGGCCGGGCAGTGGCGCCGTGGTGTGGTGTACGTGACAGACGCCCGCGACCCCAGTATCGCGGCATATACGGCACCGGACGCAGCCGAGGTGCCTGCCTTGACGGGTGAACTGGTCGACTGGCTGAACACGGACGACGGCTCGCACCCGCTGGTGCGGGCCGCCATGGCGCATCTCCACCTCGTTGCCATCCACCCATGGGCGGATGGCAACGGCCGCATGTCCCGATCCCTCCAAACGCTCATGATCGCGAGACAGGGAGAACTGGCTCCCGAGTTCTCCTCGATCGAGGCTTGGCTGGGGCGCCCCGGCAATACCTGGGAGTACTATCGCGAGTTGCAGCGTCGGGGGGCCACCTACCGCCCCGACCAGGACGTCTCCGATTGGATCCGTTTCAACCTCACCGCGTACCACCAGCAGGCGCAGACCGTACGCAATCGCCTGGATCGTTCGAGTCGGGTGTGGCTCCTGCTGGGTGAGTTCGCGGAGGGCCGGGGGCTGGACGAGAGGGTGGTTTCCGCCCTGCACGATGTGGCGATGTCCGGGCGGGTGCGTCGTACACGCTACGAACGAGCGGAGGACCTGAGTCTGCAGCGGGCCCAACGCGACCTGCGGGACCTGGTCGCGGGCGAGGTCCTGACATCGGTCGGCCGCACCCGTGCCCGCTTCTACACCGCCGGCCCCGCCTTTCCGGGGTCGGCTCTTGAAGCGGCCCGGACGCCGTTGGCACTGGCTGATCCGTACACGCACTGAGCCTGGATCCACCGCGTGATCGCCGTCCGAGATCGGGGCCGGGACGAAGAAGTGCCTTGTGACCTGCGATGATGGGAGTTCTCTAGGCTTCCAGCACGCACGGTCAGCAAGGCACTTCGTAAGTGAAATCCTCCCACACGGCCGCGGCGACGTTCGCGGCGGCCGATGACTCGTCTCTGATCGCGTACGGCGGGCTGGCCGCCGGGGTGCGGCTGGCCGAGCGGTGCGGCCTGCCCGGGCTGGTCCGTGACAGGGTTCGCCTGGCCGGGGCGGTGAACGGTGCGGGCACGGCGCCGGACGCGAAGGTGATGTCGCGGGTGGCGGGCATGCTCGCCGGTGCGGACAGCACCGACGATGTGGACGTGCTGCGGCACGGGGCGATGCCCCGCGCGTTTGCCGGGATACGCGCCCCTTCCACGCTGGGCACGTTCCCGCGTGCCTTCACCTGGGGCCATGTGCGTCAACTGGATTCGGCCGCCAGGGTGTTCACGGCGAACCTGGTACGTCACTGCGCCCTGCTGCCCGGCGCGGAGCAGGTGGTGTTCCTGGACATCGACTCGAAGGTGAAACCCGTCCACGGCTACGCCAAGCAGGGCGCCGCCTTCGGCTGCACCCGCCAGCGCGGGCTGCACTTCCAGATCGTGACCGCCTCCACCCCGATCGCCGCCCCGGTCATCGTGGCCTCGCGGCTGCGCAAGGGGTCGGCCGGCTCCGGCAAGGGCGCCGCGCACCTGATCGCCGAGGCGGTCAACACGGTCCGGGCCATGGGCACGGTGGGCCAGATCGTCGTGCGCGGCGACTCCGCGTTCTGCTCGCACAAGACCGTGGCCGCCTGCCGCCGCCTGGGCGTGCGCTTCTCCTTCACGATCGCCCAGCGCAAGAAGGTCCACACCGCCGTCGCCGCCATCGACGAGGCCGCGTGGACCGCGATCAAGTACACGGACGCGGTGTTCGACGAGGACGAGCAGCGGTGGGTATCCGACGCCGAGGTCGCCGAGACCGACTACACCGCCTTCACCGGCAAGCCGAAGAAGTACCACGTCACGGCCCGGCTCCTGGTCCGCCGCGTCAGACGCCTCGGCCAGGCTCATGTCGCCGACGGGCAGGGCGAGTTGTTCACGGCCCACCGCTTCCACGCGGTGTTCACCGACACCGCGCTCGGACTCGTCGAGGCCGAGGCCACCCACCGCCGGCATGCCATCGTCGATCAGGTCTTCGCCGACCTGGAGGACTCCGCCCTCGGCCATCTGCCGTCGGGGAAGTTCACCGCGAACGCCGCCTGGCTCACCCTCGCCGCGCTCGCCCACAACCTCACCCGCGCGCTCGGCGCCCTGGCCTCCGCCCTCCACACGAAGGCCCGCAGCGGCACCGTCCGCCGCCACCTGATCGCCGTCCCCGCCCGCCTCGTCGCAGGCGCACGCACCCTGACCTGGCACTTCCCCGACCGATGGCCCTGGCTGGAGGCGCTGGAGAACCTGTGGACAGCCGTCGGTCACCGCCTACGCACCTGACCAACCGGACCGACGGCCCGCCCGCGACCCGAAGGACCTCGAAGACCCCGCCACCGGACCGGCCATCCGGCACCCACCCCTGCCCGAAACCGGAAAACAACCCGAAAACCGATCAGCAAACCCGCTCAGGATTCACACGGTGGATCCAGGTTGAGGAAGGAGAACGCCCTCATGGCCCCATGGGGGCGTTCGTTTTTCTCTAATCCCATTCTATGGAACCGTTCAGGACGCGACCTGGCGGGTCGTCCGGGGCGTGCTCGCCGAGGGGCTTGACCTCGTAGTGGACTCCCTCATGCGCGAGCCTGCACATGTGCCGGAACTCGTCATCGAAGAAATCCCGGAGGGAAGGATAGGCGCGGGCGTCCCTCTCGCCGTAGTCCCCCCACCTCCCGACAGAACCGGTGATCGCGTCGACGAAGTACCCGTACATCTCGCCGCACTCATAGGGCTCGGCAGCGAAGGGAATCCACTCCCGATCCCAGTGGGCGGCATCCTCGTTCGGACCCGGCATCATCACATGATGGAGCCGCACGATCGTCGACAGCGGCAGCAGCGCCCAGCAGCCGGAGAGGAACTCACCCTCCGTGCATGACCCCGTCAGCCCGTTCGAGTCGTCCAGCTGGGCCACGGTCCCGTTGTTGACCTTCAGGTACGCGCGCAGCTGATCGGGGAGCCGCACGCCGAGCTGCTCCTCAGCCGCGGCGATCTCCTCCTCGCTCGCCGGCCCGTTGAGAGCGCGATGGTTGACCGGGGCGTGTTCCTCAAGCCACCCCACGAGGCGGCTCCATGCTTGGACTGTCTCATTCATTACGATTCATTGTCTTTCGGTGGTATCTAGCGAGGAACCCCGGGTTGCGTTCACACCTGGGAGGAATCGCTTCTCAAGATAGGGGTGAACTGCACCGGAGCACGGATCTGGACTGCTGCCAGAGGGCTTTTGGTCTAGGCGGATTGCCGCCCATGCCCCGGTAGATTCCTCGCCAGGTTGGTGTTGTCTCGTCCGTTATGCGCTTGGCGAGGTTGTCGATGGAGGCGATGTGGATCGCGGCTTCGGGGCTGGTGGTGAGGGTCTCGTGGTCGCGGGCCGGACGGCGGTGCATCATGATCCAGTCGATGCTCCGCCCTACCGCCCAGCGTCTTTTTGCGACGTGGAAGCCGCGCTCTTCGGGGTTGCGGTTGACGACTTCGACATCGATTCCGAGGTGGGCGCCGTGCTCGATGACGGTGTTCTTGAAGCCGGTGTCGACCCGGCTTTTCATGATGGTCGGTTAGACCGCTTTCGCGGGGATGTACACCTCTCACCGGGCAGAGGTGATCAAACCGGGCCATGAGTAAACCCCGCATACCAGAAAATGCCGTGTAAGCGCCCGGGCGGCCTCGGCCTCCTCGCGGGTGAGGGCTTCGTCGTCGGTCTCGAAGTCGGCGACGATCTTCCGCAGCTCGTCCACGGTGACCTTCTGTTCGAGGGCGTCGGCGACGTGGGCGGAGAAACCGCCGGGTCCGACATGGGCGCGTACGGCCTCGGCGAGATCCTCGGGCAGGCTGATCGAATGCTTCCTGCTACCGCTCATGGTGCCGATCCTGCCGATGGTCGTAAGTCCGGGGGCGTGAACGGCTGGCCCGAGGTTCGCTCCATCCGCAGGGAGCCGCGAACGCCCGTCGACGCCCGTCCGAGGCCCGGTGAGGGCGGTGGGAGGATGCGGAGAGGGCCAGAGAGGGGCGGGAAGCGTGGGGCGTGGCGAGCGGGACACGGTCGCGAGGGGAGCGCGACTGTACGAGGCGGCGCAGGCAGTGGTCGGTGACCACGGAAGGGCAGTGGAGGCGGTACGGGCGGCCCTGAAGCCGATCCACGATGCGGCGGTGCAGCGGGAGCTCGACGCCATTCCGGTCGCCCGGCTGCAGGACGTCACCGAAGGACGGCTGCGGCTGGGGAGCGTCGAGAAGAGCGGACTGCGCACCCTGGGCAGTGTTCTCGAGGCGGGCCCCTACCGGCTGCGGCAGATTCCCGGCGTCGGGCAGCGCACCGTCGACCAGATGCTCGCCGCCGCCCACAGGCTCTCCGAGGCCGTGCACGAGACCGTGGCCGTCCACATCGACGTGGACCGGCCGGAACCGCGCACCACCGCGCTCGTCATGGCCCTGCACGTCCTGGTGGAGGCCGGCCCGGACGCCCGGCGCGCGGTGGACAAGGCCACCGCCCTGACGGAACGGCTCGGTCCGCTACTGGTCGACGCGAGGCCAGCCGCAGGAAGGGTCCGGATACTGCTGGCCGGCCGGGAGAAGAAGGCTCGCGCCTGGGCGGCGGTCGCCGAGACCCGGTCGCTGGTGGACGAGGCGGAGCGGGCCGGCCTGCCCGAGCTGCTCGCCCAGGCGTCGGTGGACCTGCTCCGGGGGCTCTCGTCCGACGTCGCGGCCTGGGTGGACTTCGAACTCCGCTCCGCCGAGTACTACAACCTGCTCGCCGAGATCTCCGGGCGGCTGCCGGACGCGGCTGCCGCGGAGGGCTTTCTGCCGGACGAGATCGCGGAGCGGGTACGGACCCAGGACCTCGACGACACGCACCGGCGGGTCTCCCTGCGCGGTTACCAGGCGTTCGGCGCACGGTTCGTGCTTGCCCAGCGCAAGGTGATACTCGGCGACGAGATGGGCCTCGGGAAGACCATCCAGGCGATCGCCGTCCTCGCCCACCTGGCCGCCGAGGGGCAGAGTCACTTCATGGTCGTCTGCCCGGCGAGCGTCCTCGTGAACTGGACTCGGGAGATCGAGGCCCGCAGCGCCCTTCGCGTCATGGTGCTCCACGGCCCCGACCGGCACCACGCGTTCGCCGACTGGAAGGGGCGGGGCGGGGTGGGGGTGACCACGTTCGACGCACTGCGCGGATTCCCGGCGCCGGGCGGCGGGGAGGTCGGACTGCTCGTCGTCGACGAAGCGCATTCCGTGAAGAACCCGAAGGCCAAGCGGTCCCAGTCGGTCGCCCTGTGGACGGAGCGCTGTGAGCGCAGCCTCTTCATGACCGGAACCCCGATGGAGAACCGGGTCGCGGAGTTCCGCAACTTGGTCCAGATGCTCGACGGCGACGTCGCGGACTCCCTCGGCGAACGGGACGCGTTGGCCGGATCGGTCGCCTTCCGCAAGGCCGTGGCCCCCGTCTATCTGCGGCGCAACCAGGAGGACGTGCTGACGGAACTCCCGAGCCTTCAGCAGACCGACGAGTGGGAGGAGCTGAGCGCTTCGGACGGGGAGGCGTACCGCGAGGCCGTGCGCGCGGGCAACTTCATGGCCATGCGCAGGGCCGCGTACATGCGCCCCGAGAAGTCGGCCAAACTGGACCGGCTCCGGGAGATCGTTCGGGAAGCCGGCGAGAACGGGCAGAAGACGGTGGTCTTCTCCAACTTCAAGGACGTACTGGGCGTGGTGAAGGAGGCCCTCGCGGTCGGAACCGCCAGGGCCACTCCGGTGTTCGGTCCGCTGACCGGCGGCGTCCCGGCCCGGCGTCGCCAGGAGATCGTCGACGACTTCGCCGGTGTCCAGGGCCCGGCGGTGCTCCTGGGGCAGATCCAGGCAGCGGGCGTCGGCCTCAACATGCAGGCCGCCTCCGTCGTGGTGATCTGCGAACCCCAGATCAAGCCGACCATCGAACATCAGGCGGTGGCCCGGGCCCACCGCATGGGCCAGGTCAGGCCGGTCCGCGTGCACCGTCTCCTCGCCACCGGAGGCGTGGACGAACGCATGGTGAAGATGCTGGAGACCAAGACGCGCCTGTTCGATGCCTACGCCCGCCGTAGCGCCGTGGCCGAAGCCACCCCGGACGCGGTCGACGTGTCGGACACCGAGCTGGCACGTCGCATCGTCGAGGAGGAACAGGCACGTCTGGGCATGACGGACGAGACGCCCACGTCATCCGATTGAGGGTGTCTTCCGGTCCCCAGCCAGTCCGCAGGACACCTGTGAACGGCTGTCGGGAGCCCACGCATGCCAACGAGGAATCCCAGGTCAGGTTCCCTGCGGGAGGCTCCGCCGCAGGTCAGGGTCTGGCTTCAGAATCGTCGACCTCCGCCTCATGGGGGAGGCCGACCGATTCCTCGCATGCCGCCTCCTGTCGCCGTCCGGACGTCCTGATCGCAGACCGGGGCCGGACGGGTGCCCTGCGTCCGCGTTCCGGGGGATCGATTGGTGGGTAGAACCCCAGAAGGAGGCCGACTCGATGCCGTGGTTCATATGGCTGCTCGCCGCCGGGGTGCTCGGGGTCGCGGAGTTCTTCACCCTGACCCTGGCCTTCGGGTTGCTGGCGGGCGCCGCGCTGGTTGCCGCTGTGGTCTCCGGTGTCGGCATCGGGCTTCTCGGTCAGCTCGTGGCGCTCGGGGTGGCGGCGGTGGCGGGACTCGTCATCGTCCGGCCCGTCGCGCTGCGGCACATGACCCAAGCGCCCCTTGCCCGTGAGGGCAGCGCCGCGCTGATCGGCGGGCGGGCCGAGGTCATGCAGGAGGTCACCGCGAGCCACGGCCTGATCAGGATCTCTGGTGAGGAATGGTCCGCCCGTGCTCTCGACGAGAGCCATGTCATCCCGGTGGGGGCGATGGTGGACGTCATGGAGATCGAAGGCGCCACAGCGATCGTCTACCCCCGCGAACTTCTCCCATGAACGGCTGAACACATCCCGACGGAGGAATGGTGGATCCGGTTGTCATCCCGATTCTCGTCGCGGCGATCGTGGTTCTCTTCCTCGTGGTCGCCACGGTGCGGATCGTCCCGCAGGCGCGCCGCTACAACATCGAACGGTTCGGCCGGTACCAGCGAACGCTGCAACCCGGCCTGAACTTCGTCGTGCCGGTGGCGGACCGCGTCAACACCAAACTCGACGTGCGCGAGCAGGTGTATTCGTCCGATCCCAAGCCGGTGATCACCGAGGACAACCTCGTGGTGAACATCGATACGGTGCTCTATTACCAGATCACCGACCCGCGGGCGGCAGCCTACGAGGTCGCCGACTACCTGCAGGCGATCGATCAGCTCACCGTGACCACGCTGCGGAACCTCATCGGCTCCATGGACCTGGAGGAGACGCTCACCTCACGCGAGGAGATCAACGCCCGGCTCCGTACCGTCCTCGACGATGCCACCGGCAAGTGGGGCATCCGGGTCAACCGCGTCGAGATCAAGGCCATCGATCCGCCGCATTCCATCCAGGAGGCGATGGAGAAGCAGATGCGGGCCGAGCGGGACAAGCGCGCCGCCATCCTGCACGCCGAAGGGGAGCGGCAGGCCAAGATCCTCACCGCCGAGGGCACGAAGCAGAAGGACATCCTGGAGGCCCAGGGCACGCAGCAGGCCATGATCTTGCGGGCGGACGGCGAGGCGAAGGCGGTGGAACTGGTCTTCCAAGCCGTTCATCGCAACAATGCCGACGCGAAGGTCCTGGCCTACAAGTACCTCGAAACGCTTCCGCATCTGGCGAGGAGCGACAACAACACGTTCTGGGTGATCCCGGGAGAGCTGACCGAGGCGGTTCGCGCCGTCACCAGCGCCTTCGGCGATCGGTCGACGACGGGTCTTCCCGGATCCGCGCAGCCGGAGGAAGCGACCACCGGCGATGCCGATGGCGCGTCGGACGAAGGTGGGTCCCCGCAGATCGAGGCCGGCTCGTCGCTCTCGCTCGACGCCGCCACGGCTGCTGACGAGGTCGCGCAGCAGGCTGCCGTCGTGGTGAGCGACGCGAAGGCCGAGGCCGAGGCCGCCGGCGCGCCCCAGGTGCCGGGCCGGGGACAGGACTCCAGCGGTTGAGCGCCGATGGCAGAGCTCCGGGAACCCCGCTGGGACCACTCCCGCAGCAGGCCGCCGTCGGGGTCTCCGAGTGGGCCGGTTCCCTCACCGTGGCCTTGCCCGTGACGACTTCCCCGACCGGTGGATACTCGCCCGTCACCGCCGTGCTCGGCGCCGCCGGCGTGGCCGTCGTGGTGGCGAGCCTCTGGCCCGGCGGCGAGGAGACCGCCGCTGCCGCAGACCCTGTGTCACGGGACGCTCAGCCGGCAGACGGCGGAACTGATCGACGACGGCAAAGGGGGCGAGGTCGGCGCGGAGCAGTGGGAAAGCCCGGGCAAGGGCGACCAGGCGGTGTTCAAGGCGTGCAGCGTGCTGCGCGCCGACCCGGACAACGGCCACTCCGCGGGATCTGCAAGCTGGTTATCGCGGACAACCGGAATGATCCCGGCTACGGACCCGATGGCTCCGCCCCCTCGGCACCGGCTCCACCGGCGAGTGGCCGAGTGCACCTTCGCCCGGCTCCACGGCCTCGAACGACTCCGCGTCCACCGGGAACGACGGGCCGACGTCCCCGAAGCCTTCCTCGCCCTCGTCTCCGCCACCTACGGGGTCGAGAGGCGGGCAGCCCTCCAACGAGCGGGCGACATCCGCACTACGCGCGGGTCCAGCCGTTGGCGAAGTCGCAGTGGAGGTCGGTCCAGTGGCGGGTCTCGGCGGGGGTGTGGCCGGGGTAGCCAAGGCGTCCCACTCCCTTGACCCACTGGTCCCAGGGGCCGTCGGGCTCCGTGAAGCGGTCGGTGTGGTGGGTGCAGAGGTGGGCGTCGAGGCGGAGGAGGGCGCCGAGGGCCGCGGGCTGGTCGTAGCGGAGGTCGGTGCGGGGGAGGTAGCGGTCGAGGTAGGCGGTGAGGATCTCGGCGTCGGCGTGGGTGCCGAAGCGGGCCAGGGCGAGGCAGTAGGCGCTGCCGGAGTAGCAGACCTCGCTGGCCAGGAGCAGGTCGCCGATGCGTTCGCGGAACCGTTCGCGGCGGTCGACGCCGATCAGCCATGCGGCGGTGAGGCGCGAGCGCCATTCGTCGCCGAGGAGGGCTTCCAGTTCCTCGTCGGTGATCGCGGCGGCGTCGGCGATCAGATGCCGGGTGAAGCGGGTGGTGTGCCACCACCGGGGGCCCAGGAACCGCCCGCCGTTCAGTACGAGGTAGCGCGGGAGGCCCCCGTACGTCCTCGTCACGTAGCGCTTGACCACCTGGCCGTGGCCCATCTCCTCGGGGTGTCGGGACGGCATCGGTCACTCCTTCGGGTACGGGTCGGTGCGGGTGATCCAAGTGGGGGCGGAGAAGACGTCATCGCCGACGGGGACTGCGTCGACTTCGCGGAGGGCCCGGGCGCGGCCTCCTCGACCAGCTGCTCCCAGGGCGCCGTCCAGCCGGATTCCCGGTCCGGGCCGGCGTCGGAATCACTGGAGACCTCAGAGGTGGTGGAGGTGTCCCCGTCCTCCACCCGCCGGAACGGGGAGTGGAGGATCATCTGGGCGTGGTCGGCGTGGGCGTTGACGATCTCAGTGAAGTGGGTCGGGGGTCACCCCGGGTCCTCCGTCGGGGCGGGGCGCCCACGGCGGGGGCGGGTGTGGTGACGGCTCATCCGTGCAGTCTGATCGACCCGCCGTCCCCGGCGCCACGCCTTTCCGCCCGATGGCGCCCCGGCGACGGGGGACCCCTTCCCCGCAGGGTCCGCGCACGGGGTGCCCCCCGGCCCTTTCCGGTCGTTCTTCCGGTCGTCCCGGGGCCTTCGCCGCATGCGGTGCGAGGGGCGCCCGCACCGTCCTGACCACGGTCCTTCGGAGGCGGCGGAGCCGTGGCCGGGCCGGTCGCGGGTGCGAGTGCCCCACCCGTCCCCCCGTATCCTCGACCGGGGGAAACGGGGGAGAAGGACGGCGGAGGTACACAGGTGGAGTTCCGGCTGCTCGGCTCCGTTGCGCTGGTGACGGAGGGCGGGGAGGTGGCCCTGGGGCCCGCCAAGCGGTCCAGTCTGCTCGCCGTGTTGCTGCTGAGGCCCAACAACGCGGTGAACGCGAACCGGTTGATCGACGCCCTGTGGGAGGAGGAGCCGCCCACCCACGCCAAGACCGTCCTCCAGGGGCACGTCTCGCGGCTCCGGGCCCTGCTCGCCGAGCACGGTGCCGAGGCGTACGGCGTCGAACTCGCCACCCAGGGCTCGGCGTACGTCCTGCGGATGCCCGAATCGCTCGTGGACGCGCACCGCTTCGAGGAGCTCGTCGGGCTCGCCGGGGTGCAGCGCCGGCCCGCCGACACCGTGCGGATGCTGCGGGAGGCACTCTCGTACTGGCAGGGGCCCGCGCTCACCGGCACGGTGCACAGCAGGCCCCTCGAAGCCGCCGCCGGTGCCCTGGAGGAGATGCGCCTCGCATCGGTGGAGGCACTGGCCGGGGCGTACGGGCAGCTCGGCGAGCACGGCAGGGCCGCAGCCGTCCTCCGCACCGAGGCCGTCGCGCACCCGCTGCGCGAATCCCTTGCGGCAGCGTTGATGCTGGCGCTGGCGCGCTCCGGCCGTCAGTCGGACGCCATCGACTGGTACCACCGGACCCGGCGGCTGCTCGCCGAGGAACTGGGCGTCGACCCCGGCGAGACGCTCAGCGACGCGTACGCGACGCTGCTCCGCGCCGCCGAGCCCGTCCCCGCGCCCCGCCCCGCCGCCAGTGCACAGGCGCCGACCCCCGAGGGGCTGCCGCGGGCACCGCGCGGTTTCACCGGGCGCGGTGCCGAGCTGGCCGCGCTCGACCGGGCGGTCCGCGCCGGGGACGGCCCCGTCTGTCTCGTCACCGGGCCCGCCGGCGTCGGCAAGACCGCCTTCGCGGTCCACTGGGCGTACGAGCGGCGTGCCGAGTTCCCCGACGGGCGGCTCTTCGCCGACCTCCGCGGCTTCAGCGACACCCCGGCGCCCGAGACCGCAGCCGTCCTGCGGGAGTTCCTGCTCGCCCTCGGCGTCGCACCGCAGCGGATGCCCGAGACCGTCGATGCGCGCGGTGCGCTCTTCCGTTCCCTCACCGCCGACCGCCGGCTGCTCGTGGTCCTCGACAACGCCCGCTCCTCCGAGCAGGTCCGGCCGCTGCTGCCCGGCGGCGAGCACGGTGCGACGCTCGTCACCAGCCGCGACCGGCTCGGCGGTCTCATCGCCTCGGACGCGGCCACGCCCGTGCCCCTCGGGCACCTGCCGCCGCCCGCGTCCCGGGCGCTCCTCGTCAGCGTGCTCGGCGCGGAGCGGGTCGCCGCCGAACCCGCCGCAGCCGCGCGCCTCGCCCGGCTCTGCGACGGGCTGCCGCTCGCCCTGCGGGTGACGGCGGCCCGCCTCGCCGAACGGCCGCAGTGGACGCTCGATGCGATGGTCGGTGAACTGGAGGACGAGCAGAACAGGTTGCTGCTGCTCGACGTGGAGGACCGCGGGGTGTCGGCCGCACTGCGCCTCACCGTGCAGCAACTCCCGGACTCCGCGGTCCGGCTGTTCCGCGCGCTCGGCCTGCACACCGGCTCCGATGTGGACCGCTTCGCGGCCAGTGCCCTCGCCGGCACGACGCCCGGGCAGGCCTCCGCCGACCTGGACCGGCTCGCCGCCGCGCACCTGCTCACCGAAGCCGTACCCGGTCGCTGGACACCGCACGACCTGGTGCGCCTGTACGCCCGCCACCTCGCTCCGCAGGCGGACCCCGAGGGCCTGCCCCGGCTCCTGGACCACTACCTCTACACGGGCCTGGCCGCCGACGCCGCGGCCGAACCGGGCTCGCAGCCCTGTTACGCGCTGCCGGCCGATGCCCGCCGACCCGCTGCGACCAGGGAGTTCGAGGACCGCATGGCGGCCCTCGACTGGTATGTGGCCGAGCGTCCCGCCCTGGAGGGGGCCGTGGCCGTCGCAGCCGCCCTGGGCATGCACGACCGGGCCTGGCGCCTCGCGCTCGTGCAGTGGCCGCTGATGCTCATGCGCATCGGGGACGGCTGGACGCCGCTCCTGGAGGCCGGGCTGGCCTCCGCCGAGGCCGTCGGCGACCTCGACGCGCAGTCGCGCACGCGCGCCCTGCTCGGTTGGATCCTGCACGAGGAGGGCCGTGACGCCGAGGCGCTCGTCCACCTGGAGAAGGCGCCGGACCTGGCCGCCAGGGCCGGGGACGCCATCAGCGAGGCGATCGCGTACGTCAACCACGCGGCCGTCCTGGACGCGACCGGGGAGTCCGAGCGGGCCGGCCTGCTGATGCTGCACGCCGCCGCGCTGGCCGACCGCACCGGCCACCCCTCCACCCAGGTGCTCACCCTCCAGCACCTGGCCGACCACTGCCTGAAGACGGAGGAGTACGGGGCGGCGCTCGCGCACACCCTGCGCGCGGGGGAGTTGGCACCTCCCGACGCGGTGGTCGTCCGGGCCCAGCTGCAGATCGTGCGGGGGGAGGCACTGGCCGGCACGGGGCGTCTGGAAGAGGCCGCCGACCAGCTGGAACGGGCGATGGCCGCGTCCGAAGCGGCCGGATACACCGAGGGGACGGCCCGGGCGGCGGCGCACCTCTCCCGGCTGTCAGCGGATCGTTAGCGGCGCGCAAGCAGGACGGCAGCGTGGGTCGTGAAGCTGTATGCAGCACCGAGTTCGGGTGCTGCGGCGCGCGCGGACCGACGCGCGCCGACCGACCGCGTCAACGGGGGAGTACCACCATGCGCAACCACCGCAGGAACACCGTCCTGGCCGCCGCCGCCATCGCCGCCCTCTCGCTGGGCCTGACCGCTTGTGGGGGCGAGGACGGGGCCACGGGTGCGAAGGACGCCGGGAGCGCGAGCTCCCCCTCGACCGCGGCCGGTTCGGACGGCAGCAACACGGCGGCGAGCGGCAGCACGGTCGACCGGGCCGCTGCCGAGGGCGGCTCGGCCACGGCCGGCGGCTCCACGACCACCGGCGGTTCCCGGACCGGCTCCACGTCCGGCGGGGCCACCGTCCCGACGGGCTCCAGGAGTGGGAAGTCCCCGGCTGCCGCCCCCGCCTGCGCCCACGGCGACATCAAGGTGACGGCGGCGAAGGAGGACGAGGTGCCGACCGAGCACATCGTCCTCACCGCCACCAACACCTCCGGTCGCTCGTGCACCCTCCTGGAGTACCCGCTGATCGCCTTCGGCCCGATCCAGACCGCCAAGGACGTCCCGGCCGTCGCCAAGAGCAAGCCGGCCGTCCCGATCGTCCTGAAGGCCGGCGAGCCCGCCTACGCCCACGTGCGGATCGCGCTCGGCGGCGTGCACGAGGACACCGAGGTGGTCAAGGAGTTCAACGTGAACCTCTTCGCCCCCGACGGTCCGGCCGAGGGCAGCATCGTGGTCAAGGCCCCCGCCGGCGGCCTGGCGGTCGACGAGGCGGTCGCGAAGACGGGCTACTGGACGTACGAGCTGCGCAACGGCGCCGACGAGTTCTGATCCGTCACGGCACGAGGCCCGTCTTGGCCCCCGCCCCGCACAGCGGCACCACCGTGAGGCCGGGGCGGGGCGGGGTCGCGGACGTCGCCGCCCAGCAGGCCGCGCCGGTCGCCTCGACGAAGAGGCCACGGCGGGCCAGGTCCCGCTGGGCGGTGCGGATCTGTTCCTCGGTCACGGTCAGGAACGTGCCGCCGGTCGCGCGCACCGCCCGCAGGACCTGCCGGGCACGGGGCGGCGCCGGGATGGCGATGCCCTCGGCGAGGGTGGGCCGCGCGACGGTCGTGCCGATGAGGTCCTCCGCGCCCGCGTGGAAGGCCCGGGCCAACGGGGACACGGCTTCCGCTTGGACGGCGACGAGTGCGGGCCGGGTGTCGACGAGCCCGTGACGGTGGAGCTCCTCCACGGCGAGGGAGGCACCGAGGAGCAGGGTGCCGTTGCCGACGGGGACCACGATGGTGTCCGGGAGGCGCCCGCCCAGCTCCTCCCACAGCTCGTAGACGTAGGTCTTGGTGCCGTGCAGGAAGTACGGGTTGTAGACGTGCGAGGCGTAGAAGACGCCGGGTTCTCCGGCGGCTTCGCGGGCCGCCCGTGCGGTCGCCTCGCGGTCCCCGGGAACCTCGACGACCCGGGCCCCGTGGGCCCGGATCTGCTCCAGTTTCTTGGGGGAGGTGCCCGCGGGCACGTAGACGACGCAGTCGAGTCCGGCCCGCGCCCCGTAGGCGGCGATCGCGGTGCCCGCGTTGCCGCTGCTGTCGGCGAGGACCGTACGGGGCCGGAGGCCGCGGGCGAGCGCGGCGAGCATCACGGCGCCCCGGTCCTTGAAGGAGAGGCTCGGCATGAGGAAGTCGAGCTTGGCCGAAACCGCGTCGGTGAGGGGGACGAGCGGGGTGCGTCCCTCGCCGAGGGTGACGTCGGGACCGCAGGGAAGTGGCGGCAGTGCCTCCGCATAACGCCACAAGGAATTCACACGTGACGCGAGTGACGCAAGGGGAACCGGTGTGCTCGCGAAGGCGAGGTCCCAAGGGCCGCGGCACTTCGGGCAACACCAGGTGAGGGCGTCGACGGTGGACCTGATGTGGCAGCGGGGGCACTCGTAGGCGTTCATGAGGAGGAGCATGTCAGCGTTCCGGCAAGGGTGTTGTGGGCTTGCCGGGGCCCTTGTGTGATTCCTATGGATCGGTCAATCTTTCGCTCGACAGCCGGACGTTCAAGACGGCGCGGGTCCTCCGCGCCGTGTTGACATGCCCTTGTCATATCTCTGTCGTGTTCCTGCCTTACCCCACGAGGAGGACCCCCCACATGTCAGTGATGCGCACACCGCGCCGCCGGATGGCCACCGCGGCGGCCGTCGCCGTCACCGCCCTCACCCTCGGCTCCCTCTCCGCCCTCCCGGCCGCCGCCGCGGCGCCCGCCCCCGAAGGCGTCATCGAGAACGCCGGGGCCGAGGGCACCGTCCCGGGCAGCTACATCGTCACCCTCGACGAGTCCGCCCAGGCGGAGACCGCCAAGGGGCGGGCCGTCGCCGCCAAGTTCGGCGCGAAGATCAAGCGGACCTACACCTCCGCGATCAACGGCTACTCCGTCGAGCTCTCCGAGGCGCAGGCGAAGAAGCTCGCGGCCGACCCGGCCGTGACGTCCGTCGTCCAGAACCGCGTCTTCCACGTCGACGGCACCCAACCCTCCCCGCCCTCCTGGGGCCTGGACCGGATCGACCAGCGGGCGCTCCCGCTGGACCGGAGCTACACCTACCCGGACAGCGCGGGCCAGGGCGTCACCGCGTACATCATCGACACCGGGGTCCGGATCACCCACCAGGACTTCGGCGGTCGCGCCTCCTACGGCTACGACGCCATCGACAACGACAACACCGCCCAGGACGGCCACGGCCACGGCACCCACGTCGCCGGCACCGTCGCGGGCTCGTCCTACGGCGTCGCCAAGAAGGCGAAGATCGTCGGCGTCCGGGTCCTCAACAACTCGGGCTCCGGGACGACCGCGCAGGTCGTCGCGGGCATCGACTGGGTGACGCAGAACGCCGTCAAGCCGGCCGTGGCCAACATGAGCCTCGGCGGCGGCGTCGACAGCGTCCTCGACCAGGCCGTCCGCAACTCGATCGCCTCCGGCGTCACCTACGCGGTCGCGGCCGGCAACGAGAGCGACAACGCCGCCAACCACTCGCCCGCCCGCGTGGCCGAAGCCATCACCGTCGGCGCCACCACGTCGAGCGACTCCAGGGCCAGTTACTCCAACTACGGCAGCGGCCTGGACCTCTTCGCCCCCGGCTCCTCCATCACCTCCTCCTGGAACAGCAGCGACTCCGCCACCAACACCATCTCCGGCACCTCGATGGCGACCCCGCACGTCGCCGGCGCCGCCGCGCTCTACCTGGCGGACAACCCCACGGCGACCCCGTCGCAGGTCTCCACGGCCCTCGTGAACGCCGCGACCCCGAACGTCGTCGGAAGCCCGGGATCCGGCTCCCCCAACCGCCTCCTGTACGTGGGCGGCGGCACCACCCCGCCGCCCAGCGGCTCGAAGTTCGAGAACACCACGGACTACGCGATCAATGACAATGCGACCGTCGAGTCCCCGATCACCGTCAGCGGCGTCTCCGGCAACGCCCCCGCCACCCTCCAGGTGCCGGTGAACATCGTCCACACCTACATCGGTGACCTCCGGATCCAGCTGATCGCCCCCGACGGTTCGGCGTACACGCTGAAGTCCTTCGGCTCCGGCGGCAGCTCGGACGACATCAACACCACCTACACGGTCAACGCCTCCTCGGAGGTGGCGAACGGCACCTGGAAGCTCCGGGTCACCGACAACGCCTACTGGGACACGGGCAAGATCGACTCCTGGGCCCTGCAGTTCTGATCCGGTCCGGGTCGTCAGGGGCGGTCGCCTTCGGGCGTCCGCCCCTTCCGCGTCCACACCCCGCCCCGGCTGCCCGCGGGCGCACCCGGGCCGCGTACGATGCGCGACCGATCGTTTGTTCGCGCCGCCCGTCCGCAACAGGAGCACGTACCCGTGGAGCCCACCCAGCCGCCCCAGCCGCCCCCGCCGCCCCCGGGCGGCCCCCAGCCGGGGGGATGGCCCGCGCCCGGCCCGTACACCTCCCCGGGCATGCCGCAGGCGGCCGGCCCCTACGGCGGCCCGTACGGGATGCCGCCCCGGCGCACCACCAACGGCTTCGCCGTCGGTTCCCTCGTCTCCGGCATCGTCTGCTGCCTGCCGCCCCTCGGGCTGGTCCTCGGCCTCGTCGCCCTCCCGCAGATCAAGAAGAAGGGCCAGGCGGGCAAGGGGCTCGCGATCGCGGGCATCGTGCTCTCCGCCCTCAGCTGCCTGCTGCTCGTGATCGGCCTCGTGACCGGCGGCATCGGCTCGGCCTGGGGCGACTTCAAGGAGGGCATGGACGAGGCGTCCCGCTCCCGCTCGGCCTTCGACCTGCGCACCGGACAGTGCTTCAAGGCGAGCGGCAAGCTGGAGAAGGAGGCGACGCGCCTCACGGTCGTCGACTGTGCCCGTCCGCACGACGGCGAGGTCACCGGAGACTTCGAGGTCACCGGCTTCGAGGCGTGGCCGGGCGAGGACCCGGTCGACGGGATGGCGCAGGACCGCTGCGAGACGATCAACGAGGCGTACGCGATGGACACCTGGGCGATCCCGCAGGACGTCTGGCTGTACTACTACATGCCGTCCAAGCAGAGCTGGCGCCTCGGCGACCGAAAGGTGACCTGCGTGTTCGCCAGCGAGGAGAAGCCCTTCTCGGGCTCGCTGCGCGCCGACAGCACCACCCTGACCGTCGACCAGAAGTACTTCCTGCTCGCCATGAACCCGATCGAGACGGTCAGCTACCAGGAGCCGGAGGAGGACCCGGACGAGGACTTCGCCACCAACAAGAAGTGGGCCGGGGAACTCCTCGCGGCGATCGACGGGGCCCGCGGCGGTCTGGAGCACCACTCCTGGACCGGTGACTCCGCGGCCCCCGTCGCGGCGCTCCGCAAGGAGCTCGACACCGCCTCCAAGAGCTGGGGCGAGCTGGCCTCGGCGAGCAGCGCGGACGCCTACTGGGAGGCCTACGAATCGGCCTGGGAGGACCTGCCCGAGGACCTGGGAGCGGCAGCGCGGACCGCGCTCGGCCTGACCGACGCCTTGCCGGTGGTCGAGGGCTCGGCTGCCTGAACCGACGACGGTGCGTGCGGTCGGGGCCGGGCCTCCCGGGTGGGGAGGTCCGGCCCCGGCGCGTGCGGACCGGGGACGGCGCTGCGGGGACGGCGGCCCGTGACCGACCGCCGTTCCGGAGCGCCGTGAGCGGCGGGTGCCGGTCCGCGGCTTTCGGGCCCGGCCGGTGAAGGCCGGGGCGGGGGTCAGCGGCGGCTCAGCCCCCGGTCGACGGCGGTGATCAGCTCGCCGTCCGGGGTGTCCCCGTCGAGGGACCAGACCATCGCTCCGCCGAGTTTGTGCTGCCGGACGTAGGACGCCTTGGTGCGCAGCACGGTCGGGTCGTCGTAGGTCCACAGGGTGGTGCCGTCGAAGAGCCAGGCGTGGCCGTTCCGGTGACCCCGGTGGAGCGTGTACGTTCCCGAATCCGCCAGCTCCTTCAGGAACTTGTAGTCCTCGGTGCCGGCCGTCCAGGTCGCCGGGGCGGGCCCGGCGGCGGGCTGCCCGAGGCCGTTGCCGCCGCCGGTCACACCGGTCCAGCCCTGGCCGTAGAAGGGCATGCCGACGACGAGCTTGTGGGCGGGCGCGCCGCGCCGCAGCCAGGCCCTGACGGTCTGGTCGACGCTGAAGTCGTCCTTGGCGTAGAGCGCGGACTGCTGGGCGGTCGTCTTCTCGCCGGAGACGTGGAAGTCGTAGCCCTGGAGGTTCACGAAGTCGAAGTCCCGCATGATCTTCGGGACTTCGAAGCCCGCGTCGATCTTGGCGGGAGCGGTGGGCACATAAGCGCTGAGGTCGTAGTGCCGGCGCTGCGGGAGGGAGCGGCCGTAGGCGTCGAGCTGGGTGCGGAACTCCCTTACGAGCTTGGTGAGGTTGGGCTTGTCCTCGGGGCGGATCACGTTCCCGGGCGCGCCGTCCGAGCCCGGCCACTCCCAGTCCAGGTCGATGCCGTCGAAGATCCCGGCGGCGGCCCCGGCGCCGCCCCGGGAGCCGTCGACCGGCAGGTCGCCCTTGATGTACGTGTCGACGCAGGAGGCGACGAGGGCCTTGCGCCCGGCGTCGGTGCGCACCGCGTCGGAGAAGTGGGCGGATCCGCTCCAGCCGCCCAGCGAGATCATGACCTTGAGGCCGGGGTGCTTCGCCTTCAGTTCGCGCAACTCGTTGAAGTTGCCGGCCAGGCGCTGGTCGGGGGCGTCGCCGATGCCGTCCACGGAGTTCGCGGCGTCGACGGGGCGGACGTAGTCGGCCCAGGGGTCCGAGCCGGGGACGTTGCCGATGCGACAGGTGCCTTCGGGGCCGACCACGCCGAAGGCGTAGTTGATGTGGGTGAGCTTGGCGGCCGTGCCGCTCGTGTCCAGGTTCTTGACCTGGAAGTTCCTTCCGTAGATGCCCCATTGGGTGAAGTAGCCGACGCGCTTGAGCGCGGTGGCGTGCCCGGGTGCGGGCCGCTGGTGGGCGTCGGCGGCGGGGGCCAGGGCGGCGAGGAGGCCGAGGGTGGCGGCGGTCGCCGCGCCGAACGTCAGCTTGGTCATGGCTCTGGGACGCATGGGCTCGTTCCTGTGCGAGGCGGGAGGGACCGTGCGGAGTGAGCGTGCGGGCCGAATTTATTGGTCTGGACCAATAGGGGTCAAGGGGTTGGTGACATCCCTCGGAGGTGACCGCTGGTGGCGAGGACTTTCATCACTTCGGGTGAAACTCTGGCCCACACTTGCGGATCGCGACCCTCGGTTGTCAGTCTGTGGCTGTCAGTCAACCTGAGGGGAGTGTCCAGTGACGTTCGGTGAGCAGCCCGCCTATCTGCGCGTGGCGAGCGATCTGCGGGAGAAGATCGCCAACGGCTCGCTCCCCCCGCATACCCGCCTCCCCTCGCAGGCACGCATCCGCGAGGAGTACGGGGTGTCGGACACCGTCGCGCTGGAAGCCCGCAAGGTGCTCATGGCCGAGGGGCTGGTGGAGGGGCGCTCGGGTTCGGGGACCTATGTGCGCGAGCGCCCGGTGCCGCGCAAGATCCGCCGCACCGGTTACCGGCCCGCGTCCGGTGCCAGCCCCTTCCGACAGGAGCAGGCCGCCGACGGGGCCCGCGGCACGTGGGAGGCGCACAGCGAGCAGGAGTCGGCGAGCGTCGAGGTCGCCGAGCGGCTCGGCGTCGAGCCGGGGGAGCGGGTGATGCGCACCCGGTACGTGTACCGGGACGGCGGCGAGCCCATGATGGTCTCCACCTCCTGGGAGCCCCTCGCGGTCACCGGCCGGACGCCGGTCATGTTGCCCGAGGAGGGACCCCTGGGCGGCTGCGGCGTGGTCGAGCGGATGGCCGCCATCGACGTGGTCGTGGACAACGTGGTGGAGGAGGTGGGGGCCCGCCCCGGCCTCGCCGAGGAGCTCCTGGCGCTGGGCGGGGTCCCCGGACACGTCGTCATGGTGGTGGAGCGCACCTACTACGCATCGGGCCGTGCCGTCGAAACCGCGGACATCGTCGTCCCGGCCGACCGCTACCGCATTTCCTACCACCTGCCGGTTCGCTGACCGGGGACGACCGTCCGGCGGACGTGACGGCGAGTTAACGGACCGTCAGCCCGCTTAACCGCCCCGCAACCGTGCGCCGTCGGCGGTCGTCATGCACGGCTCCTACCTTCCTCGTCCGTACCCGCGAGCCGGTCGGACGACAGGAATCCCCATGACGGACACGGTCACCACGCCCACCCCGGAGCCGGGGGCTGCCGCACCCCCGCCCGCCGGGCCCCGCCGCAGCTACGCCAAGCTGGCCGCGGACGAGAGCCGAGAGGACTACTCCCTCCGCTACGCACCGCATTCCTTCCGCCGCTGGTCGCCCGCGACCGTCGCCGGCACCGCACTCGGCGGGATCGCCTATCTCGCCGACTTCGCGATCGGTGCCTCGATCGTCTTCACCTACGGCTTCACCAGCGGTCTCGCCTCGATCCTCACCGCCGCCGCCATCATCTTCCTCACCGGCATCCCCATTGCCCGGGCCTGCGCGAAGTACGGGCTGGACATGGACCTCGTCACGCGCGGTGCCGGCTTCGGTTACTTCGGATCCACCCTCACCTCGCTCATCTACGCCTCCTTCACCTTCATCTTCTTCGCCCTCGAAGGCTCGATCATGGCCCAGGCCATGCACCAGGCCGTCGGTCTGCCGGTCGAGATCGGCTATCTCGTGACGACCCTGATCGTCATTCCGATCGTCTTCCGCGGCATGGGGGCCCTCGCCAAGGTCCAGGCCTGGACCCAGCCGATCTGGCTCGTCGGTCTGGTACTGCCCTTCCTCGTGCTCGCCTTCGAAGCGCCGGACGCCTGGGGGGCCTTCGCGTCCTTCGGCGGCACGGAGGGCGCCGGCGCGGGCTTCTCCTGGATCGGCTTCGGGCTCGGTACGGGCGTCGCGCTCTCCCTCATCGCCCAGATCGGCGAACAGGCCGACTACCTCCGCTTCATGCCGGCGAAGACCGAGCAGAACAAGCGCCGGTGGAACCTCGCGGTGCTCGCCGCCGGCCCCGGCTGGGTCGTCATCGGCGCGGCCAAGCAGATCGGCGGCGCCTTCCTCGCCTTCGTCGCCCTGGAAGCCGTGGGGAAGACCCATGCGCTGGAGCCGATCGCTCCGCAGATCGAGGCGCTGCGGCCCTGGCTCGGTTCGGTCGCGCTGCCCGCCGCCGCGGTCTTCGTGATCGTCTCCCAGATCAAGATCAACGTCACCAACGCCTACAGCGGCTCGCTGTCCTGGTCGAACTTCTTCTCCCGCGTCACCCACCGGCACCCCGGGCGGGTCTGGTACATCTTCCTCAACCTCGCCATCGCGCTGACGCTGATGGAGATGAACATGTTCGCGGCCCTCAACAAGCTGCTCGGCTTCTACTCCAACGTCGGCATCGCCTGGATCGCGGCCGTCGCCGCCGACCTCGTCATCAACAAGAGGGCCGGCTGGAGCCCCCCGTACATCGAGTTCAAGCGGGCCTATCTGCACGCGGTGAACCCGGCCGGCTTCGGCGCCATGGCCCTTGCCTCCGTCGTCTCGATCCTGGCCTTCTTCGGGCTCTTCGGCACCCATGCCCAGGCCTTCTCCACCTTCATCGCCGCCGGTCTCGCCCTCCTCCTCTGCCCGCTCATCGCCTGGGCGACCAAGGGCCGCTACTACCTGGCCCGCCCCAACGGGGTGAACGGTCCGGGGGTCGAGGTCGTCGACGAACGGGCCACCCATTCCTGCACCGAGTGCGAGACGGCCTACGAGCTGCCGGACATCGCCGATTGCCCGGTGCGCTCGGGGCCGGTCTGCTCCCTCTGCTGCTCGCTCGACGCCACCTGCGGGGACGTCTGCCGCAAGGACCCCGAGGGGGCGGGCGGCCCCGTGCTGATGCCGATGCCGACCGTCCCCGTGGCGCCGCCCGGGGCGTGACCTTCAGCCTCCCTCCGTCGGTTCCCGGCCGATCCGTGCCTCTTTGTGAAAACACGTATCCGCTGTGTGAAGGTCAGGCGTAAGCTCCGGCATATGCGGATTGCGGTTTCCCGGAGATCCTCATCGGCACCGGTGCCCGGACCGGCGGAGGGAGAAGCCTGATGACCGACAGTGGCCCCGTCCTTCCCTGGCTTGTCATACGGCAGGACGACAACGGCAACCGCTATCGGGTGGGGCGGTACGCCACCAGGGACGAAGCCCAGAAGATCGCGGACAGCCTCGACGACCGCGGTCACAAGCAGCTCTACTGGGTCGAGCGCATCGGCAGCTCGACCCTCTGAGCACGGCGGGCACCGTCCGGGCCGGGCTACGCTCGCGCCCATGACGGAACGCACCACCGACCCTGCCGCACCCCGCGCCCGCCCTCACGACGCCGACCCCGACCAGGGGGCCGGCGTCGTGGTCGTTGCGGGCGCCCTCCACGACCGGGGGAGGCTGCTCGCCGCGCGTCGCAGCGCCCCCGTCGAACTCGCCGGCCGTTGGGAGCTGCCCGGCGGCAAGCTCGAACCGGGCGAGAGCCCCGAAGCGGCCCTGGTGCGCGAGCTCCGGGAAGAGCTCGGTGTGGAGGTCGAGCCCGAGGAGCGCATTCCCGGCGAGTGGCCCTTGAAGCCCGGATACGTGCTGCGCGTGTGGACCGCCCGACTGCTCTCCGGCGAACCGCGCCCCCTGGAGGACCACGACGAGCTCCGCTGGCTCTCCCTCCACGAGCTGGATTCGGTCGACTGGCTCGATCAGGACCGCCCTGCCGTCGCCGCGGTGACCCTGAGGCTGTCGGCGGACCGGTCGGCACCCCCGTCGCTTCGGGAGGAGTGAACAGGAGCACGGGGGTGAGTCCCCTACGCCGTTCGTGCCACCGTGCGCCCGCGGACGCGCCCTGCGGGATATCACGCCCCAAATATCGGGTATGTGAAAAATGTCTCTCTTGGGGGATGTGGGCCTTCCTGCTGACGCACGGCTGGGGAAGTGATCGGGTGTGATCGACACCGACGGCGACCGCGCGGAGTGGAACTTCCCGGCGGAGGCGAACGCCGTGCGCACGGCTCGGCACGCGGTGCGCGAGACCCTGCGCGCCTGGGAACTCGACGCGACCCTCGGCGACGTGACCGTGCTGCTGGTCAGCGAGTTGGTGACCAACTCGCTGCGGTACGCCTCCGGCCCGATCGGCGTCCGTCTCGTCCGACCCGTCGTCGACGGCGGTGACCCGGCCCACCCGCCGGCGCTCCTGGTGGAGGTTTCCGATCCGCTTCCGGATCCGCCGACCGAGAGGGTCCCGGGACCCGAGGACGAAGGGGGGCGGGGCCTCGGACTGGTGGCCTGCACCGCGCGTCGCTGGGGCACCCGTAGAGGGAGGGCGGGCAAAACCGTATGGTTCGAGCTGGCCCTCCCTGGTGAGTAAACAGAGAGGGACGACGATCACCGGTACTCGGCACGGGATGACCGAGACCACCCTGTGATCGTGAACGTCGTGCCGTCGGGGCCTGCCGTATTGAATACTGCGGGCATGGCCGGTCCGGTGCGGTGAGCTGGAGGGGACGGTCGCGTGAGCGAGATACCTGAGACGGCGAGCGGCGGCGTCATGTGGCAGAGCAGCCCGCCCGGCTCCATCTACGACTACATCCGGGTGGCCTCCTTCTCGATCGGGCCCGACGGTCTCGTCGAGCAGTGGAGCCGGCGGGCCGTCGACCTCTTCGGGGTCCCCGCGGAGGAAGCCGTGGGCAAGGACCCCGTCGAGGTCTTCATGCCCGCTGACCTGCGTGAGCGCGGTCACCGGAGGGTCAAGGAGATCCTCGACGGCAAGGAGTGGACGGGCCTCGTCCCGTTCCGTCTCCCCGGCGAGGAGCGGTCCCACGGCATCGCCGAGATGTACGTCATGCCGAGCGAGACCCCGACCGGGGAACGGGCCGCACTGTGCATCGTCGTCGATGTGCGCGCCCTCCGGCGCATAGAGACCGACCTCGCTGCTTCCCAGGCGATATTCGGTCAATCTCCCTTCGGGTTCCTCCTCTTCGGTACCGACCTCACCGTGAAGCGCGCCAACCGGCGCTTCGCCACCGTCTTCGGCGGCCATGCCGAGGACCACCGGGGCCGCACCGTCCACGACTACCTCAACCGGGCCGAGGCCGACCGGATGACCGCCGCCCTCCAGCGGGTCCTGGAGACCGGCGAGTCCGTCACCGACTTCCAGATCATCGGCTCCGCCCCCGGCGCCAGGGACCGCCGCCACTGGTCCGTCAACCTCTACCGCGTGCACAGCGGCTCCGGCCGCCCGATCGGCGTCGCCGGCCTCGGGATCGACGTCACCCGCCGCCACAACGCGGCCAGGGAGGCCGCCAGCGCCCGCCGCAACCTCGCCCTGCTCAACGAGGCGGGAGCCCGCATCGGTAACTCCCTCGATCTGGAGGCCACCGCGCGCGAACTCCTCGACGTCGCCGTCCCCGGCTTCTGCGACCTCGCCTCCGTCGACCTCTACCAGGGCCTGCTGACCGGTGACGAGGCGCCGCCCGGCCGCTGGGGCAGCTCCCACGACGTGGGATACGGGGCGGGCAGCGCCGAACTCCGCAGGGTCGCCTTCGCCAGCGCCGTTTCCGACACCCCGCTCCGCACCGACGGGGGGCACGGCTCCGACGGCAGCTGCAGCCCGGTGCCCATCGAGGTCGGCGCCGTCCACCGCTACCCTTTCAACTCGCCCTGTGCCGGAGCCCTGCGCACCGGCCGCGTCCATGCGGTCGCGGGCTCCGACGGGGACCTCGTCCAGTCCACCCTGGTCGTGCCGATGGTCGCCCAGGACACCGTCGTCGGCCTCGTCCGGTTCTCCCGCGCGAAGGCCAGCGAACCCTTCGGGGAACGCGACCGGGCCCTCGCCGTCGAGCTCGCCGCCCGCGCCGCCGTCTGCATCGACAACGCCCGCCTCTACCGCCGCGAGCACGAGCGGGCCCTCATACTCCAGCGCAGCCTGCTCCCGCCCGGCGACCCCGAGGCGGCCGGACTCGACATCGCCTGCCGCTACCTCCCCGGCACCGACGCCACCGAGGTCGGCGGCGACTGGTTCGACGTCATCGAGCTCCCCGGCCACCGCACCGCCCTGGTCGTCGGCGACGTCATGGGCCGGGGGCTGCGCGCGGCCGTCGCCATGGGCGAACTGCGCACCGCCGTCCGCACCCTCGCCCAGCTCGACCTGGAGCCCGCCGAGGTCCTCTCCCACCTCGACGAGATCGCCCGCGGCCTCGGCGCGCCGATCGGCACGCAACAGTCCCGGGCCCACAAGAACCGGGGCCCCGAACTCTCCGAGGTCTACCTCGCCACCTGCGTCTACGCCGTCTACGACCCGGTCACCCGGCGCTGCACCTTCGCCAACGCCGGACACCTGCCCCCGGTCCTCGTCGAACCCGGCGAAGAGGCCCTGCTGCTCGACGTACCCCCCGGGATGCCACTCGGCGTCGGCGGGGAACCCTTCGAGGAGGTCGAGGTCGAACTGCCCGAGGGCGCCCTGCTCGCCCTCTACACCGACGGACTCGTCGAGTCCCGCGACCACCCCCTCGACGAGGGCCTACAGGCCTTCCGGCGTGCCCTCACGGACCCGGCCCGGCCGTTGGAGGACGTCTGCGACCGGGTCCTGAACAGCCTGAACACCGGACACGGCGAGGACGACATCGCGCTTCTGATGGCCCGTATCCAAGGGTTGCCCGCCGAAGCGGTCGGCGACTGGCTGCTGCCCAGGGAGCCCCGCTCGGTCGGCCGGGCCCGTGAACTCGCCCGCACCCAGCTCGCGGCCTGGGGCCTCGAACCGCTGGTCGACACCGTCGAGCTCCTCGTCAGCGAGCTCGTCACCAACGCCCTGCGCTACGGCGAGGGGGAGATACGGCTGCGCCTGCTCCTCGACCGGACCCTGGTCTGCGAGGTCTGGGACGCCGGCCTGGTCCAGCCGCGGCGCCGCAGGGCCGGGGACACCGACGAGGGCGGACGGGGGCTTCAACTGGTCGGACTGCTCTCCGCCTCCTGGGGCTCGCGCCGCACCCCGCGCGGCAAGACCGTCTGGTTCGAACTGGACCTGCCGGACGGCGAGGGCACGGCGGAGCCCACCGTGGAACAGCTCCTCAGCATGTTCTGAGCCGTCGCTCCGACGGGCGGTCACGCCTTGAGGGCCGCCAGCCTGGCCTCGATCTCCGCGCTGTCGCCGAGCGCGTCCAACTGCTCGAACTGGGCGTCCAGGGAGGAGGCGGCGAGCTCCTGCTCGCCCAGTGCCTTGGCCTCCTCCCGGCGCACCTTGTCCTCGAAGCGGCTCAGTTCGCTGGTCGGGTCGAGCACGTCGACGCTCTTCACGGCGTCCATCATGCGGTTCTGCGCCTCGGCCGACTTCGAGCGGGCGACCAGCTCGTCGCGCTTGGCCTTCAACTCGCCGAGCTTGGCCTTCATCCGGTCCAAGCCGGCCCTGAGCTCGTCGACCACCTCGGTCTGCGCGGCGATCGTCGGCTCCGCCGTCCGGGCCTCCTTCTCCGCCTGGAGCTGGCGGCCCAACGCCACCTTCGCCAGGTTGTCGAAGCGGTCCGCCTCCGCGACCTGTCCGCCGGCCCGCAGCTGGTCCGCCTTCCGACTGGCGGCGAGCGCCTTGTCGCCCCACTCCTTCGCCGCGGCCACGTCCTCCTGGTGGTCCTGCTCCATCAGCCGGAGGTTGCCGATGGTCGCGGCCACCGCCTCCTCGGCCTCCGCGATGTTGTTCGAGTAGTCCCGGATCAGTTGGTCCAGCATCTTCTGGGGATCCTCCGCCTGGTCGAGGAGGGCATGGATGTTGGCCTTGGCGAGCTGGGTGACCCGGCCGAGGACCGTCTGCTTGCTGCTCATGCTCGTTCTCCTTGGGTACGAGGGGGAGGGGCCTGACGAGGGGGGATCAGGAGCACGGGGCCCGGAGCGGCAGTTCCCGGGGGCGGACGCCCGGAAGGCCGGTCGTCCCGGGGAGGGGCCGTCTCCGGAAGGGCGGTGGGGCATCGGGGGCGGGGCATCGGGGGCCGGCGCTCTCAGAAACGTCCGCCGCCGCCCCGCCGGCCGCGCGTGCCGCTGCCGCCGAAGCTGCCGGGACCGCCCCCGAAGCCACCGCCCCCGCCCCTTCCGCCGGCCCCTCCGAAGCCGCCGTGGCCGCCGCTCCCCCCGCCGAACAGGCCGCCGAGGACGATGCCGCCGAGCACCGCGCCGCCCAGACCGCCACCACCGCTGCCGGCCACGCCGCCGAGCCCGTTCGGATTCCCGTACGTGCGGACGTCCTGCTCGGCGAGGTCCTGCGCCCGCCGGGCCAGCGCCTCCGCCCGCTGCGCCTCCGCCAGGGCCGCCTGCGGATCCTCGCCGTCCGCGAGGGCCCGCGCCTTCTCCCAACGGCGCCGTGCCTCGGCGAGGCGGGTGCGGGCCTCGCTGCCCACCGCGCCCCGGTGGGTGGTGACGTAGTCGGAGGCCGCACCGATCGCCGAACGGGCCGTCAGCATCACCTGGTCCAGGAGCGCCCGGGCCCGCCGCGCGCCCGATTCGCGTTCCCGTGCACCGGCCAGTGCCTCGTCGAGCACCGCATCGACCTCCTCCACCCGGCGCAGCGCGTCGATCGGGTCGTAGCGCCCGGCGTCCACTCCGCGCCGCACCTCGGCGGTCACCGACTCCGCGCGGGCGATCCGGCCCTGGAGGTCGGCGGTGGACACGCCCCCGGCGGTTCCCCGCAACAGGCCGTGCGCCTCCGCGAGGTCCGCGTCCGTCTCCGCGAGCGCGCCGGGCAGCCTCCCGACGGCCTCGGCCAGCTCCTGCGCGCGCCGGTCCACCGCCTCGATCAGGCGGGTCGCCTGGTCCACGGCCCCCTCGGCGGCCCGGATGTGCACGGCGGCAGCGCCGTTGTCCCCCGCGTCGATCCGCCGGCGGGCCTGCTCGGCGTGGGTCGTCGCGAACACGAGCCGGTCCTTCGCCTGTTCGACGTCGCCGGCGACGGGCGAGGACGCCGACTCGGCGTACCGCGCGCGCATGGCGGCCAGCGCGGCCTCCGCCGTGCCCATCCGCACGGTCTGCTCGCGGAAGGCGGCCTCCACCGCGTCCAGCGCCTCCGGGGCGGTGCGCTCCAGGGCCCTGAGCCGGTCGAAGTCCTCGCTCTCGGCGTCGAGGCGCGCGTTCGCCCCGGCGCAGCGGCGAAGGATCTCGTCCAGCATGTTCCGGCGGGTCGGCTCGTCCTCGGGAAAGGCGTCGTCCAGCTTCTGCCGCAGCCGGAACGAGGCCGTCAGCTGCTCCTCGGCGAAGTCGACGGCCTCGGTGAAGGGGCGTACCGCCTCCTCGCCGAACTGGGCGGAGGCGAAGCCGAGTTCCTCCCGGCTGGTGCGGACGGCGTCATCGGTGGCGACCAGCGTCCGACGGACCTCCGCGTCGAGTTCTTCCGGGGTCGGCGGCGCGGTCTCCTTCGGCGGTCCCCAGCCCTGACCGCCCCGCGGAGTGGTACGGGTCTCCGTCCTGCGCCGCCGCTTGGCGTAGGCGTACGCCGCCACGGCGCCCGCACCGCCGACCAGGACCACCGGCAGGACCAGGTCGGTCGTCGAGGTGCCTGTGTCGGCCGGGCCGCCGGGGTCGGCCGGCCCGGGGGTGACGGCCGGAGCGGGGACGGGCCGCCCGGCCAGGACGGCGGCGTAGCCGTTCGCCGCCCCGATGGCGGCGCCGGCCCAGTCGTTCTGCCGCAGGGCCGGCTCGATGGCGGTCCGGGCGACCTCGTCGAGTTGGGCCTGGGTGAGTCGGGAGTCGGGGGCCGCGGAGTAGCCGTACTGCCGGTCATGGGTGGCGACGGCGAGCAGGAGGTCATCGAGGCCGAGCCGGTTGCGCTCCGCGGTGGCATCGGCCCAGCCCTGGCCCGAGCGCCCCGAGAAGTCCCGTACGTAGACGACGAAGAGTTGGACGCGCTGGTCGTCGTAGAGGCGGTCGAGGGCCTGCTCCACGGAGGCGCGGCGGTCGCCGAGCGCATCGACCCGGTCGGTGATCTGTCCGTCGCGGGACAGCACGACGGGGTCGTCGGCATGGGCGCCGTGTGCGGCGGGCACGAAGAGCCACCACGCCGTCACCAGCACCGCGAGGAGGGCCCGGGTGGCTGTTCGCGTCACAAGAGGGAGGTTATGTCCGCACATGTTCACCCGCGACCTGACCAGGGGCGGGGCCGAAGAGACCGGGGTCGCGGTCCCGGCGGACGTTGCCACTAGGGTGGCGCCCCAGCGATGCGAAGGCTCCGGGAGGCTCGGATGGACGGACGGTGGGGGCGGGCCTGGAGGCGGGGGCGCTGGTGGGTCCTCGGACTGGTGTTGTTGCTCGTCGTTCCCCCGCTCTTCGGAGCGCTGGCCCTCCGCGTCAGCTACACCGGAGACCTCCGGGACGACGCGCGGACGCGCGGCAGGGACGCCTTCTGGATCGGACACGCCTGGGTCGACGGGCGGAAGAAGGACGCCGACCTCGCGGAGCTCGCCGCCCGCCTCAAGGGCACCGGCATACGGGACCTGTACGTGCACGCCGGGCCGCTCTCGCACGACGGGACCCTGCCCGCGGCGAAGCACCCCCGGGCGAAGTGGCTGGTCGACGGGGTGCGCCGCACCATGCCGGGGGTGAGGGTCCAGGCCTGGCTCGGGGACGTCCTCGCCACCGAGGGGCCCGTCGGACTGCGCCTGGAGGACGCCGGGTCCCGCCGTGCCGTGGTGGGCTCGGCCCGGCAGGTCCTCGACGCCGGCTTCGAGGGGGTCCACTTCGACCTGGAGCCGCTGCACTCGGACGACCGGAACTACCTCTCCCTCCTCGATGACCTCGGTGAACTGACGAGGGCCCGCAAGGTCCCGCTCTCGGTCGCCGCCCACCAGATCGATCCGCTGCCGGGCGCGCACACGGCCCTGGGCGCGGTCAGCGGGAGCGAGAAGTGGTGGTCGCAGGAGTTCTTCGGCGAGGTCGCCCGGCGGGTCGACCAGATCGCCGTCATGTCCTATGACACCTGGATGCCGCTGGAGAGCCTGTACGGCGGGTACGTCGCCCAGCAGACCAGCCTCGCCCTCGACGTGACTCCGGAGACCACCGACCTGCTCATGGGCCTGCCCTTCTTCCACGAGGAGGACCTCGGCCACCACGAGGGTGCGGAGACGGTCGAGGCGGCCGTGAAGGGCGCGAGGCTCGGCCTCGGCCGCACGGACCCCGACCGGAAGGGGTTCGGACTCGCCCTGTACGTCGACTTCGCGGCGGAGGAGGGCGACTGGGCGGCCTACCGCGCGGGCTGGCTCTGAGCCGGCCGTAGGGGCCCGGGTGAACGGGGACGGGACCGGACGGAGGAAGATGGCAGCGGGGCGGCCCGGGCGGGCCGCCGACGAGGGGGAGGGCACGACATGACCAGCCGTCTGCTGATGCCGGTGCGCGTCCGTGCCGCGGGGACGCCCGGGGAAGAGGTCGCCGGGTCCCGTCGTCCCACCGCGATCCTCGACCACGGGCATCCGCTCGTGGCGGAGCTGGTGTCCCGGGTGCGGCGCGAGTCCGAGGTGCGCGGAGCGGTCACGGACCGCGCCCGGCTCCAGGTGGCGCACGGCGTCCTCGTCGCCGCGGTGCGGCCGGTGTACTCGGTCGAGGACCTCCGTCGGGTGTCGCGCACGCTGCGGCTCGGCCGCGGCTCGTGCAGCCAACGGATGGCGGCCCTGGAAGCCGTGGCCCGCTCGCTCGGCGTGCCGACCCGGGTGCGCGGCCTGGTCGTCGACGGCACCTTCTGGTACCCGAGGTTCCCGGGGCTGCGGGCGCTCGTCCCGGAAGAGGTCCTGCTGGCCTGGCCGGAGTTCGGGCTCGACGGCGCCTGGGTGTCGATCGCGGAACTGTTCGCCGACCTCGGCCCGGCCGGGCACGGCGGCGGGTTCGCCAACTCCGGTGCCGAGACCCTCTTCGAGGCCGTCGCCCGGACCACGGTGGACTGGGACGCGCCGGCCGCGTGTGCCGGCCCGGCCCCTTGCGGCCCGTCCGCCCACCTCCGGATCGACCTCGGCCGCTTCGCCTCCCGCGACGAACTGTTCGCCCTCCACGGCCAGACCCTGTGTCGCCCCGCCCGGACCCTCGCCGAGCCGGTCCTCGGGCGCTGGAGCGCGGGGGCGGGCACGACGGGCCGGGCCCCCTCCGCCGCCTGACGGCCCTCCCCGGCCGGCGGATCCTCCGTCCGGTCCGCGCCCCGCTCCTCCGGCGGGAGCGGCGGCCGGCGTGCGGACGGCGGGCCGCAAGGCGGTGCGGCCCGGGAGCGCGCCTCTGCCGCACATGCGGAGCCCTCCCGCCCGGTGGACGGCAGGGCCTCCGCGGCACCACGGCGGCGGGGCCTTCGGGGCCGTGGCTTCCGGGGCCGGGGCCCCCGCCTTTCGGGACGGCCCTCAGGGAGCGTGGCGGTCGCGTGCCCCCAGTCCCTCGTCGTCGGTGTCCGTCCAGAGCCCGGAGTCGTACGGGGCGTCGGGGATGGTCACCAGGCTCTCGGCACGTCCGGCGGTGGGCGCGGGAGGTGCGCCCCGCTCCGCCTCGACGCGGCGTTCCAGCTCTTCCACCGCGTGCTCCAGGTCCTGGAGGCGGCGCTTGACGGCTGCCAGGTCGTCCTGAACGGACTATGGGGCCCTCACTTCTGCGAGCGGCTTCGGCGGGAGCGTCGCGCGCCGCGCCCTGCCCGGGAAGCCGTCTGCACGGGATTCCGGTCGTCCGGAGCGTCCGGCCTCCGACGGGTTGGGCCGCACGAGTGGGGTTTTCCGGGCGTGCCGCCGTGTCGCCGTGGCCGAATTCCCCTCGTCCTTTTCAGTGTATGAGCAATAGGTCTGATCATCTCCAAATGGAATAAATCTGGATGAAGGGGTACAAGTCATGTCCCAGATCGGCGCCCCTCGCGGGGGGACATGCTCCGGGAGCCCCCGTTCCCGCACCCTCGGCTCCGTCGCCGCCTTCACCAGCGCGGTGCTCGCCCTGGCCGTCCTCACCGGATGCAGTTCGAGCGACGGGGCCGACGACACCCCGGCCGCCGCACAGGACAACGCACCCACCGCGCGGGACCGGGTCGCCGACGGGGGGACCCTCCGTTGGGCCGTCGATGCGATGCCCACCACCTTCAACGTCTTCCAGGCCGACGCCAACGGCGCCACCTCACGCATCGCCGGGGCCGTGCTCCCGGCCCTCTACACGCTCGACGAGCGAGGCCGGCCGCGGCTGAACCCCGACTACCTGGAGTCCGCCCAGGTCATCGAGACCGAGCCCAAGCAGGTGGTCCTCTACAAGCTCAACCAGCAGGCGGTGTGGAGCGACGGCCGGGAGATCGGCGCACCGGACTTCGTGGCCCAGTGGCGCGCCCTGAGCGGCCGTGACACCGCGTACTGGACGGCCCGCAACGCCGGCTACGAGCGGATCGAGAAGATCGAGCGCGGCAAGAACGACCTGGAGGTGCGGGTCACCTTCGCCAAGCCCTACGCCGACTGGCAGTCCCTCTTCTCCCCGCTTTACCCCAAGCAAGTGATGGGGTCCCCGAACTCCTTCAACGACGGTGCGCGGACCACCCTCAAGGCCACTGCAGGACCGTTCCTGCTGAAGGCCGTCGACCAGAAGGGCGGCCATGTCACCCTGGCCCGCAACCCCCGCTGGTGGGGGCAGCAGGCCAAGCTCGACAGCCTCGTCCTCAAAGCCGTGCCCCGGGCCGACCGGGTGACCGCCCTCGCTGCCGGCAATCTCGATCTGGCCGAGATTGATCGGTCCGCGGTCGAGCGGATCGCCCTTGCCCTCCGGGACGCCCGCGCCGGTCGGAGCGGCGCCCAGGCCGCCCTCCTGCACGGCCCCGGCTCCTCGATCACCCCGGCCAAGGCCCTGAAGTCCTGGGCCCTGGCCCACGGCTCCGACGAGGAGAAGGCGGAGGAGGTCACGGCCGCCCGCAAGAAGAACCAGGAAGCCGTCGACCGCTATGCGAGCACCCAGGACGGCCTGGCCAAGTACGTGGTCCGCAAGTCCCTGGAACCCGCTTACACCCAACTCTCGCTGAACGGCGAGTCCGGTCCGCTCGCCGACGAGCGGGTCCGACGTGCGGTGGCGCGGGCCATCAACCGTCAGGAGCTGGCCGAGACCGTACTGAAGCCGTTGGGCCTGCCGGCCAAGCCGCCCGGCAGCCACCTCGCCCTCGCGGGCCAGGCGGCGTACGCGGACAGCAGCGATGCGCTCGGCAGTCAGGACACCCAAGAGGCGCGGGCGCTCCTCGCCGATGCGGGCTGGGTCCCCGGAGGCGCGGCCCGGAAGCCCGAGGGCGCCGAGGCGGGCAGCGAGTCGGAGAAGAAGGACGCGGAGAAGAAGGACGCGGAGAAGAAGGACGCGGAGAAGAAGGACGCGGAGAAGAAGGACGCGGAGAAGAAGGAGGGGGAGAAGAAGGAGGGGGGCGCGGAGAAGAAGAAGGAGGAGAAGGAGGACGCGGAGAAGAAGGACGACGACGAGAAGGCCGCCGGAGCCAAGAAGAAGGCCGCCGACACCGCCTCGGACGAGGGGCTCTACATCGTCGGCGACGACAAGCCCGGTGCCCGCCGGGCCCTGCCCGCCCCCGTCATCGGCGCGAGCGGCCCGGAGAACGGCACCCACGTCCTCGCCCCCGCCGCTGCCGCCGCCCGGCAGCGTGCCGCCCTCCTCGCCCGGGCCGAGGCCCTCGACACCGGCTCCGGCGCCCGTGCCGCCCAGTCGGCCGCCAAGCCGGACCAGGGGATGGCGGGTGCCTACGCGCCGCGTGGCAGCGCCGCCCCCGTGACGGTTCCCGAGGCGGCGCAGGCCCTGGGCAAGGACGGAAAGGCGCTCAGCCTCCGCTTCGTCCTGCCGTCCGGGCCCGGCTCCGAGTCCCTGCGGACGGTCGGCGACCGGATCGTGCGGATGCTCGACGCGGTCGGCATCCGGACCGAGGTCACCAAGGTCTCCGACGAGAGCTTCTTCAAGGACCACATCGCCTCCGGCGACTACGACCTCGCCCTCTACTCCTGGCCCGCCTCCGCCTTCCCCGCCACCGACGCCCGGCCGATCTTCGCCAAGCCCGAGCCGGCCGCGGACGGCTCGCTCCTGGTCGAGCAGAACTACTCCCGGGTCGGGACCGACCGGATCGACCAACTGTTCGACCAGGCGGTGGGGACGCTCGACGAGGAGGAGGCACGCGAGCTCGTGCGCCAGGCCGACGCCCGGATCTGGGCCGTGGCCGGATCCATTCCCCTCTACCAGCGCCCGCAGCTCGTCGCCGCCAAGGCCGACCTGGTGAACGCCGGGGCCTGGGGGCTCGCCGCCCCCCGCTACCAGGACATCGGGTTCAAGAAGCCCGAAACGACCAAGGGTACCGAGCGCAAGAGTTGAAAGCACGGGCCGCAAGCTCAGAAGCAGCTCAAGTTCCTTGCCCGCCGGGGACTCCGGCGGGCAGGATCGCGGCGGCCCCTTGACCCGGACCGCATGACGTTCCCCACACCCTGAAACCCTCCAGTAGACCCTCTCGGATCCAGCCGGGGAAGCCCCTTGCACGGCAGCCCCGTACCATGGGACGTAGCCGTGGCGCGTCCGCCCGGCGGGCGTAAGAGGAACTGACGCCGCATCCCACGATCCGAGAGAAGCGCAAGCCACCCATGCCCACGCGCCACGACATCCGCAACGTCGCCATCGTCGCCCACGTCGACCACGGCAAGACGACCATCGTCGACGCCATGCTCAAGCAGGCCGGTGCCTTCGCCGCCCACCAGCAGGTCGACGACCGAGTCATGGACTCGAACGACCTGGAGCGTGAGAAGGGCATCACGATCCTCGCCAAGAACACGGCGGTGAAGTACCACCCCAAGGACGGCGGGGCCCCGATCACGATCAACATCATCGACACCCCCGGCCACGCCGACTTCGGTGGCGAGGTCGAGCGCGGTCTGTCGATGGTCGACGCCGTCGTCCTCCTGGTGGACGCCTCCGAGGGTCCGCTGCCGCAGACCCGCTTCGTGCTGCGCAAGGCCCTCCAGCAGCGCAAGCCCGTCATCCTCTGCATCAACAAGACGGACCGCCCGGACTCCCGGATCGACGAGGTCGTCAACGAGACCTACGACCTCTTCCTGGACCTGGACGCGGACGAGGACCAGATCGAGTTCCCGATCGTCTACGCCTGCGGCCGTGACGGCATCGCCTCGCTGACCAAGCCGGAGGACGGCACCGTTCCGCAGGACTCCACCAACCTGGAGCCCTTCTTCTCCACGATCCTGGAGCACGTCCCCGCCCCGACGTACGAGGAGGACGCGCCGCTCCAGGCCCACGTCACCAACCTCGACGCCGACAACTTCCTCGGCCGTATCGCGCTCCTCCGGGTGGAGCAGGGCGAGCTGCGCAAGGGCCAGACGGTCGCGTGGATCAAGCGTGACGGCACGATCTCCAACGTCCGCATCACCGAGCTGATGATGACCGAGGCGCTCACCCGCAAGCCGGCCGAGGTCGCCGGCCCCGGTGACATCTGCGCCGTCGCCGGCATCCCGGACATCATGATCGGCGAGACGCTGGCCGACCCGGAGAACCCGGTCGCGCTGCCGCTGATCACGGTCGACCAGCCGGCCATCTCCATGACCATCGGCACCAACACCTCGCCGCTCGTCGGCCGTGGCGGCACCGGCAAGGGCGCGGACGCCAAGACCGCGGTCAAGGACCGGAAGGTCACCGCCCGTCAGGTGAAGGACCGTCTGGACCGCGAGCTGATCGGCAACGTCTCGCTCCGCGTCCTCGACACCGAGCGTCCGGACGCCTGGGAGGTCCAGGGTCGTGGTGAGCTCGCGCTCGCCATCCTGGTCGAGCAGATGCGCCGCGAGGGCTTCGAGCTCACCATCGGCAAGCCGCAGGTCGTCACCAAGGAGGTCGACGGCAAGCTCCACGAGCCGGTCGAGCGCCTCACGGTCGACGTCCCCGAGGAGCACATGGGTGCGGTCACGCAGCTCATGGGCGTCCGCAAGGGCCGCATGGACAACATGTCGAACCACGGTTCCGGCTGGGTCCGCATGGAGTTCGTCGTCCCGTCGCGCGGTCTCATCGGCTTCCGCACGGAGTTCCTCACCAACACCCGCGGCACGGGCATCGCCCACTCGATCCACGAGGGCCACGAGCCGTGGTTCGGCCAGCTGGTCACCCGCAACAACGGTTCGCTGGTCGCCGACCGCGCGGGTGCGGTCACCGGCTTCGCGATGACCAACCTCCAGGAGCGCGGCGTCCTCTTCGTGGACCCGGGCACCGAGGTGTACGAGGGCATGATCGTCGGCGAGAACTCCCGCTCCGACGACATGGACGTCAACATCACCAAGGAGAAGAAGCTCACCAACATGCGCTCCGCCTCCGCCGACTCCTTCGAGGCGATCGTTCCGCCGCGCAAGCTCTCCCTGGAGCAGTCGCTGGAGTTCTGCCGCGACGACGAGTGCGTCGAGGTCACCCCGGAGGCCGTGCGCATCCGCAAGGTCGTCCTGGACCAGAAGGAGCGCGGTCGTTCCGCTTCCCGCGCCAAGAACGGCTGAGTAAGGTCGCATGCGGTCGAGGGAAGCCGGGTAGATCGTGACCCTGTGATCTTCGCCGCTCACGACTGACGCGACGTCAGAACCGGAGCCCGGACCCCCACGGACGCTGTGGGGGTCCGGGCTTTTCGTCAAGTTCCGTCAACCACATTTCACGGCCAGGGTGTCCGCATATCGGTGATCGCTCTCCGGTACGCGTGTTAACAGTCCGTTTCGGGTGTGTCTGTCTGTGCTCATTTTGTCCGGATTTCGGTCTCCCGGGCCTTGGCGATGTTGTCAAACCGAGACCACTTAAGTGTGGTTTACGGCCCGGACGTACTTAATAGTTGGCTGCATTGAGCTCGGGTCAATGGGTCACGCACTGTGGGGAGTGCCGACTCACGAGCACACTCGGGGCACTTGAGTCCAAGCCGTCAGGGGTGTCGGCGAAACTCGAAGTGCCTCTCTTGTAGTGACAAAGTGGACTCATGAGGAGGAACCCATGCGCGGTGCCAAGAGCGCCAAGTGGGTAACGGGCGCGATCATCGTCGCCCTTGCTGCGACCGCCTGTGGCGGGGGTAAGAGCGATGGCGGCTCCGACGCCAAGGGCACGGTGGACCCGAACGGGATCTACTCCGTCGAGCTCGGTGAGCCGGAGAAGCTCCTGCACACCGGTGACACCATGGAGTCCAACGGCTCCCTGGTCATGTCTGGCCTGTTCTCGACCCTGGTCGACTACAAGGCCGACGGCTCTCTCGAGATGATCAACGCCGAGTCGCTCACCACGAGCGACTCGAAGACGTGGACCGTCAAGCTCAAGCCGGGCTGGACCTTCCACGACGGCACCCCGGTCACCTCCAAGTCCTTCGTGGACGCCTGGAACTGGAACGCCAACATCAACAACGCCATGGGCCTCGCGTCCTGGTTCGCCGACATCAAGGGCTACGAGGCGCTCCACCCGGAGGCCGAGGGCGCCAAGCCGACGAGCGACAAGCTCGAGGGCCTGAAGATCGTCGACGACAACACCTTCACCATCGAGCTGAAGTCGTCCGTCCCGGCCTTCGGTCACAAGCTCGCGTACATCCCCTTCGCGCCGCTGCCCGCGTCCTTCTACGCGGACCCGAAGGCCGCCGGTGAGAAGCCGGTCGGCAACGGTCCCTACAAGTTCCAGTCGTGGGACCACAAGAAGCAGATCAAGATCGTCCGTTACGACGACTACAAGGGCCCGAACAAGGCGAAGAACGGCGGTGTGGTCTTCAAGAACTACACCGGCCTCGAGGCCGCGTACGAGGACCTGAAGTCCGGCAACCTGGACGTCCTGCGTCAGGTCGGTCCGAAGGACCTGCCGGTCTACCACCAGGACCTCGGCGACCGCGCCGTGGACGCCGACCACTCCGCGATCCAGTCGATCGCCGTCGCGTTCTACGCCGACCAGTGGACGAAGCCGAAGCCGGTCGACGTCAAGGTCCTCCAGGGCCTCTCGATGGCCATCGACCGCGACACCATCACCAAGACCGTGCTCCAGGGCACGCGTGAGCCGGCGACCGGCTGGGTGGCCAAGGGCGTCCTGGGCTACCAGGAGAACGCCGCGGGCGACGTCACCAAGTTCGACCCGGCCAAGGCCAAGGAGCTCATCAAGGCCGGTGGCGGTGTCCCCGGCAACAAGATCTCCATCCAGTACAACGCGGACGGCGGCCACAAGGAGTGGGTCGAGGCGGTCTGCAACAGCATCGCCCAGTCCACCGGCGTCCAGTGCACCGGTGACAGCAAGCCGGACTTCCAGGCCGACCTCGCGGCTCGCAAGAGCAAGCAGGTCAAGTCGATGTACCGTTCGGCCTGGTCGCTCGACTACCCGATCAACGGCAACTTCCTGAGCGACCTGTACCGCACGGGCGCCGCGGGTAACCAGGGTGGCTTCTCCAACAAGGAGCTGGACGCCAAGCTCGCCGCCGCCGAGAGCGCCAAGACGCTCGACGAGTCGGTGAAGCTGTTCCAGGAGGCCGAGAAGGACCTGGTCAACTACATGCCGGCGATCCCGCTCTGGTACTACAAGGTCAACGCGGGTTACTCCGAGAAGGTTTCGGGCGTCAAGTACGACCAGGCCGGCGACCCGATCCTGAACCTCATCGAGGTCAAGAAGTAATTACCCCAGCGTAGTCCGCACGCCGACGTGGGGACTGACGGATCGTCAGTCCCCGCCCGGCATCCTACGCAGTGGCCGGGGGGCCCTTCGGGAGAGCAACCGTGTATCCATCGGGAACACGGTTCCCGAGGGTGCCCGCCCGGCTTCCGCTGTGACATTTCAACGGAGGCATGATGGGGCGCTATGTCGCACGACGACTGCTCCAGATGATCCCGGTTTTCCTCGGGACAACCTTTCTCATCTTCTTCATGGTCTACAGCCTGCCCGGCGACCCCGTTCTCGGGCTGTTCGGCGACAAGGGCGCAGACCCGGCGACCTTGGCCGCGAAGAGACATGAGCTGGGACTGGATCTGCCGATCTGGCAGCAGTACTGGAACTACATGACCGATATCATCCTGCACTTCGACTTCGGCAACCAGATCCGCAATGGTCGCCCGGTCACCGAAGTGTTGGGTGACGCGTTCCCCATCACGCTGCAACTCGCGGCTCTGGCCTTCGCGTTCGAGCTGACCTTCGGCATCGGTCTCGGCATCATCGGCGGCCTCAAGGCCGGCCGACTCGCGGACAACGCCATCCTGATCTTCACCCTCCTGATCATGTCGATCCCGGTCTTCGTGCTGGGCTTCATCATCAAGATGGTCTTCGCCTTCCAGCTCGACTGGATCGCCCCCAACGTCAGCACCGAACAGAAGTGGTCGGAGCTGATCGCGCCGGCGATCGTGCTCGGTGGACTCTCCCTGGCCTACGTCGCGCGACTGACCCGGACCTCGATGGCCGAGAACCTGCGCGCCGACTACATGCGCACGGCCGTCGCCAAGGGCCTGCCGAAGCGCCGCATCGTCGGCGTCCACCTGATGCGCAACTCGATGATCCCGGTCGTCACCTTCCTCGGCACCGACATCGGTGCGCTGATGGGTGGAGCCGTCGTCACCGAGGGCATCTTCAACATCAAGGGTGTCGGTGGCGTCATCTACGAGTCGATCACCCGCCGCGAAGGCACCACGATCGTTGGCCTCGTCACCATCCTGGTGATCATCTACCTCGTCACCAGCCTGCTCATCGACCTGCTGTACGCGGTCCTGGACCCGAGGATCCGTTATGCCTGACGTGACCAAGACCGCCGCTCCGGCAGACGGCTCCGTCGACACCCCCTCCGTCGTCAAGGACGCCGCCTCCGCGCCGAAGCAGGAGAAGGCCCGCTCCCTGTGGGGAGACGCCTGGCGTGACCTGCGGCGCAACCCGTACTTCATCGTGTCGTCGGTGCTGATCTTCTTCCTGCTGCTGATCGCCGCCTTCCCGGGGTGGTTCACGAGCGCCTCGCCGACCGCGGGTGACCTCGTCCACCACTACGTGGGCAAGCCCGAGCTGAGCAAGATCGGCTCCGAGGGATGGCTCGGCTACGACATCCAGGGGCGTTCCGTCTACTCCCGCCTGATCCACGGCACCCGTGCCTCGATCATGGTCGGCGTCGCCGTCACCGCGATCGTCACCGTCATCGGCGGCATCATGGGCATGATCGCCGGTTACTTCGGCGGCGCCGTCGACGCGGTGCTCTCCCGCATCACCGACATCTTCTTCGGCATCCCCTTCCTGCTCGGCGCCATGGTCGTCCTGCAGTCCTTCACCGAGCGCACCATCTGGGTCGTCGTCTTCGCCCTGGCGTTCCTCGGTTGGACCCAGATCACCCGCGTCATGCGCGGTGCCGTGATCACGGTCAAGCAGGCCGACTACGTCCACGCCGCCAAGGCGCTGGGCGCCGGAACCACCCGGATCCTGTTCAAGCACATCCTGCCCAACGCCATGGCTCCGGTGATCGTCGTCGCCACCATCGCGCTCGGCGGTTACATCTCGGCCGAGGCCACCCTGTCGTACCTCGGTCTGGGCCTTGCCGCTCCCACGGTCTCGTGGGGCGTCGACATCTCCGCCGGTGTCCAGGCGATCCGCACGTCGCAGCACATCCTGCTGTACCCGTCGATCATGGTGAGCATCACCGTCCTGGCGTTCATCATGCTCGGCGAAGCGGTCCGCAACGCCCTCGACCCGAAGCTGCGCTGAGGAGGGCGTAAATGACCACCATCGACAAGACCTCGACGGTCCCCGCGCCGCGCGACGGCGACCACCACGACGGTCCGCTGCTCGAAGTCCGCGACCTGCACGTGGAGTTCCACACCCGTGACGGGGTGGCCAAGGCAGTCAACGGCGTCAACTACTCCGTCGACGCCGGTGAGACGCTGGCCGTGCTCGGCGAGTCCGGTTCCGGCAAGTCCGTGACCGCCCAGGCCATCATGGGCATCCTCGACATGCCGCCCGGCAAGATCCCGCAGGGCGAGATCTTCTTCCGCGGTCAGGACATGCTCAAGATGTCCTACGAGGAGCGCCGGAAGATCCGCGGTCGCAAGATCGCGATGATCTTCCAGGACGCGCTGTCCTCCCTGAACCCGGTGCTGTCCGTCGGCTACCAGCTCGGTGAGATGTTCCGCGTCCACCACGGTCTGTCCAAGAAGGACTCCAAGGCCAGGGCCATCGAGCTGATGGACAAGGTCAAGATCCCCGCCGCCAAGGCTCGGGTCTCCGACTACCCGCACCAGTTCTCCGGCGGCATGCGCCAGCGCATCATGATCGCCATGGCGCTCGCCCTGGAGCCGGACCTGATCATCGCCGACGAGCCCACCACGGCTCTCGACGTGACGGTCCAGGCCCAGGTCATGGACCTCCTCGCGGAGCTCCAGCAGGAATACAACATGGGCCTGATCCTGATCACCCACGACCTCGGCGTCGTCGCCGACGTCGCGGACAAGATCGCCGTGATGTACGCCGGCCGGATCGTCGAGCAGGCGCCGGTGCACGAGCTGTACAAGCGCCCGGCCCACCCGTACACCCGGGGGCTGCTGGACTCGATCCCGCGCCTGGACCAGAAGGGCCAGGAGCTCTTCGCGATCAAGGGCCTGCCCCCCAACCTGCTGAACGTGCCGACCGGTTGCGCCTTCAACCCGCGCTGCGTCATGGCCGACGACATCTGCCGCACGGAGATCCCGGCGCTGGTGCCCGTCACCGAGCAGGACGGCGCGGACCTCCCGGGCCGCAAGAGCGCCTGCCACCTCTGGAAGGAGACGATCCATGGCTGACCTCAGCACGAACGGCGAGGCCTCCGTGGGCCGCGGTGAGCCGATCCTCCAGGTGCGCAACCTGAAGAAGCACTTCCCGCTGACCCAGGGCATCCTCTTCAAGAAGCAGATCGGTGCGGTCAAGGCCGTCGACGGGGTCTCCTTCGACCTCTACAAGGGCGAGACCCTCGGCATCGTCGGCGAGTCCGGCTGTGGCAAGTCCACGGTCGCCAAGCTCCTGATGAACCTGGAGCGGGCCACCTCCGGCGAGGTCTTCTACAAGGGCCAGGACATCACCAAGCTGTCCGGGCGCGCGCTGAAGGCCGTCCGCCGCAACATCCAGATGGTGTTCCAGGACCCGTACACCTCGCTGAACCCGCGGATGACGGTCGGCGACATCATCGGCGAGCCCTTCGACATCCACCCCGAGGTGGCCCCCAAGGGCGACCGGCGCCGCAAGGTGCAGGAGCTGCTGGACGTCGTCGGCCTCAACCCGGAGTACATCAACCGGTACCCGCACCAGTTCTCCGGCGGTCAGCGCCAGCGCATCGGCATCGCCCGCGGCCTCGCGCTCAACCCGGAGATCATCATCTGCGACGAGCCGGTCTCGGCGCTGGACGTCTCCGTCCAGGCGCAGGTCATCAACCTGATGGGGAAGCTGCAGGAGGAGTTCAACCTCTCCTACCTCTTCATCGCGCACGACCTGTCGATCGTCCGGCACATCTCCGACCGCGTCGGCGTCATGTACCTCGGCAAGATGGCCGAGATCGGTACGGACGAGGAGATCTACGACCACCCGACGCACCCGTACACCCAGGCGCTGCTCTCCGCGGTGCCGGTGCCGGACCCGGATGCCCGCGCGCACCGCGACCGGATCATCCTCACCGGTGACGTTCCCTCGCCGGCCAACCCGCCGTCGGGCTGCAGCTTCCGCACCCGTTGCTGGAAGGCGCAGGAGAGGTGCTCGCAGGAGGTGCCGGTGCTGGCGATCCCGAGCGGCTTCCAGGGCCTGGACACCCCGGTCGCGCACGCCTCGGCGTGCCACTTCGCCGAAGAGCGGCACGTCGTCCCCACGTCCTGACGCGGGGTCGGACGACCAACGGCCGGTCCCGGTGCCC
>NZ_JBHYMF010000009.1:0-79270 GCF_042742855.1 Streptomyces sp. NPDC058877
GCAGTTCGGCTGACCGCTTCCCCTGCGAAGACCGGCGGGGCCGTCCCTCAGGCGGCCCCGCCGGTCAGTTCGAACCACACCACCTTGCCCACCTCCTGCTCCTCGACCCCCCAGGAGTCGGCGAGCGCCTGGACGAGGACGAGCCCCCTGCCGTGCGTACCGTCGTCGGCGGGCGGCACGCACGGGCGTTCCAGACCCGGCACGAAGTCACGGACCTCGACCCTCACCTGCTCGGGAACGACCGTCGCGGTCACGACGGCGCCGTGCTCGGTGTGGACCAGGGCATTGGTCACCAGTTCGCTGGTGAGCAGTTCGGCCACGTCGGAGTCACCCGGTCCGCCCCACTTCCGCAGCAGTTCGCGCAGGGCGTGCCGCACCTCCGGCACTGCGGTGAGATCCGCGCATCCCACCTTCCTGAGCAGTTGAGTCGGCTGTCGTGCCTCCCCGGCCATATCCCCCACCCATACGTCGCGTCGAACAGGCTCACGGGGATGCATGCCCCACATCACCGTACGCATTCATGAGGTGGTGGCTGAGGGTCAGGGCCTGGGCACGTTCCGCAGGTTCGAGCGGGCCATCTGCAGCATCCGTCCCACTCCCCCGTCCAGGACGATCTTGCTGGCGGAGAGCGCGAAGCCGGTCACCATGTCGGCGCTGATCTTCGGCGGAATGGAGAGCGCGTTGGGGTCGGTGACGACGTCGACCAGGGCCGGCCCCTTGTGTGCGAAGGCCCCCTTGAGGGCGCTCGCCAGTTGCTTGGGCTTCTCGACCCGGACTCCGTGGGCTCCGGCCGCGCGGGCGATGGCGGCGAAGTCCGGGTTCTTGTTGGTCGTCCCGTACGAGGGCAGGCCGGCGACCAGCATCTCCAGCTCGACCATGCCCAGCGAGGAGTTGTTGAAGACGACGACCTTCACGGGCAGGTCGTACTGGACGAGGGTCAGGAAGTCGCCCATCAGCATCGAGAAGCCGCCGTCTCCGGAGAGCGAAACGACCTGGCGGTTCCGGTCGGTGAACTGGGCGCCGATCGCCTGCGGCAGGGCGTTCGCCATGGAGCCGTGGCTGAACGAGCCGATGATCCTGCGCCGCCCGTTGGGCGAGAGGTAGCGGGCCGCCCAGACGTTGCACATGCCGGTGTCGACGGTGAACACCGCGTCCTCGTCGGCCAGCTCGTCGATGACCGAGGCGACGTACTCGGGATGGACGGGAACGTGCTTCTCGACCTTGCGGGTGTACGCCTTGACGACGCCCTCCAGCGCATCTGCGTGCTTCTTCAGCATCTTGTCGAGGAAGCGCCGGTCGGACTTGGCCCGGACCCGGGGCGTCACACAGCGCAGGGTCTCCCGGACGTCGCCCCAGACCGCCAGGTCGAGCCGGGAGCGGCGGCCGAGGTGCTCGGGCCGGACGTCCACCTGCACGATCTTGACGTCGTCGGGCAGGAAGGCGTTGTACGGGAAGTCGGTGCCGAGCAGGATCAACAGGTCGCACTCGTGGGTCGCCTCGTAGGCGGCTCCGTACCCGAGCAGGCCGCTCATGCCGACGTCGTACGGATTGTCGTACTGGATCCACTCCTTGCCCCGCAGGGCGTGGCCGACGGGAGCCTTGAGCCGCTCGGCGAACTGCATCACCTCGGCGTGCGCCCCGGCCGTGCCGCTGCCGCAGAAGAGCGTCACCCGGTCCGCGGCATCGATCATCCGTACGAGGGCGTCGATCTCGCCGTCCCCCGGGCGGACCGTGGGCCGGGAGGTGACGAGCGCGGTCTCCACCGTCTTCTCCGGTGCCGGCCGGGAGGCGATGTCACCGGGGAGCGAAACGACGCCGACACCACCGCGGCCGACGGCGTGCTGGATCGCCGTGTGGAGCAGCCGGGGCATCTGCGCCGGGTTGGAGATCAGTTCGCTGTAGTGGCTGCACTCGCGGAACAGCTGATCGGGATGGGTCTCTTGGAAGTACCCCAGGCCGATTTCGCCGGACGGAATGTGCGAGGCGAGGGCGAGGACCGGGGCCATGGAGCGGTGGGCGTCGTACAGCCCGTTGATGAGGTGCAGGTTGCCCGGGCCGCAGGAGCCCGCGCAGGCGGCGAGGCCGCCGGTGATCTGGGCCTCGGCGCCTGCGGCGAACGCGGCGGTCTCCTCGTGCCGCACCTGGATCCAGTCGAGCGCGGGGGTACGGCGGATCGCGTCGACGACCGGATTCAGGCTGTCGCCGACCACTCCGTACAGACGCCTGACGCCCGCCCGGACCAGGATGTCGACGAACTGTTCCGCCACGTTCTGTTTGGCCATGGCTCCATCAACACACGCCCCGGCTGATCACGCCTCCCAGACGGCCACCCCCGTACGGTCGTCGGCGTACCCCGTCACCCTCAGCTGGGTGTCGGCGAGGAAGGCGGCGAGGCCAGGTGGCTCGGCACCGGCCCAGCGGGTGGCGAGCTCCTGGGCGAGGGCCGGCTCGCCGCGCATCGGATCGGCGAGCCCGGGAGAGGCGAGGAGCAGGGTGTCGCCGGGCCGGGCGACCGAGGCCCGGAAGCGGAACGGCTCGGCGGGCGGCGGCACGGGCTCCTCGACGAGCGGTGGCGCGGTGGCGATGTCGAGGTCCACGGTGAGCCGGTCGCCGTCCCGGGTCGCCTCGGGGCCGGTCGGCGGGGAGTCGAGGGCGGGTGCGGGGGCGCCGGTGGCAGCGTTCGGTCCGGGCAGCAGCGGCTCCAGGTCCTGCCAGGAGCCGTCACGGAGCCGGAAGAGCCCCCCTCCACCGGTACCGAAGAAGACCCGGGTGCGGCACTCGGGATCGGCCGGGACGAGGAGGCACCGGAGGGTTGCGGTGTACTCGTCGGGGGCGAGGCCCCGGTCGACGGCACGGGCCCGCAGCTTGCCGCACGTGCGGTCGGTGAGCCGGTGCAGTCCCGACTTGAGGTCGCCGCGGCGACCGGACCTGATGTCCTCGGAGAGCCGGGCATGGCTGCGGCCGACGGCCTCGGCGATCCAGTGGCAGGCGTCGGCGGCAGCGAGGTGGGCGTTCTCTGCGGCGCGGGAACCGGCTGCGACGGCCACCAGGACGAGTGCGGTCCCGTCGTGCCCGAAGCGGGCGGTGAGGAGGGCGTCGCGGCGGGGTTCGCCGCGGTAGCGGGCGGAGTCTCCCCGCACGGAGGCGGCCCGCAGGGTGCAGGTGCCGTAGCGGGCGCCGTCGAGCACGGTGTCGGCGACCAACTGGGCGAGTTCGCCGGGGCGGGCAACCGGTAGGGCGGTGGGTTCGGCCTCGTACGTGGGCGGCCTGCTGCCGACGAAACCGGTTCTCGGCCGGGGCACGGACACGACCGCCGCGACGACGGGACCGGTGTCGGGCCCGGTGTCGGGCCCGGTGTCGGTCTCCGGTTCCTCGTCGACCGCCGGAAGCCCCGACATCTGGACCGTGGGTGCCCCGGCCGTCGGCGGCGGGGCCCCGGGGAAGGTGCGCGGACCCGCGTCGGGTGCTTCCCAGGGCGCCTTCCCCGGCACGACCGGTGGGGCGGCCGGGGATGGGGGCGCGGGCGGGGAGAGGGGCGCGGGCGGAGGCTGGGCGGCACCAGGCGCCGGCGGAGCGGACGGCGAGGGGGCGGGTGGTGGGACTGGGGGTGGGGTGACTGGGGGTGGGGTGGACGGCTGAGGTGGCGGCGTCGGATCCGGGGCGGGCTCGCGGTCGACTGCGCGGTCGGGGAGCCGTGTGACCCTGGGGTCACGGGCCGGTTCGGGAACCCGGACCGGCCCCGCCGCAGGGCTCTCGCCGGGCGTCCGGGCCGGCGGCCCAACGGTGGCGCGGGTCGCCGTGTCGAAGTGTTCGTCGAGCGTGTCGCCCGAGGCCGTCGGGGCCGTGTCCGGCACCGACGCGTCGTAGAGCTTGTCCCACCAGCTGTCCCCCTGCTGAGTCATGCCCTTATTGTCCACCGCGCACAGCGCCGGAAAACGGGACATCGGGAAAAGCGCTGCTGCAAACGGGTGGTCCGCCGGACGACCCCACCCCCCACGGGAAGGACGCCCGGCGGACCGGCGTGGTCAACGCACGTCGTCAGCGCGGACCACGGTCTGGGTGACGGAGTTGCCGTGCGCGTCCGTCGGTTCGGCCCCCGGGGTGACCTGCTCGCCCGTCTCACCCGCGTGGTTCACGGTGGCGGTCCAGCCGTCGCCCTGCTGGGGACCTGCGCTTCGGGCCGGCTCGTGCCCCCGTCGTGGGGGGGGACGAGAGCTTCGCCGAGGCGAGCGCCGCGGGAGCGTGACCCGCGTGTTCCGTCGCGGTCAGGCCGATGTGCTGGCCGTCGGTCGCGGCGAGGGTCCTGCGTCCGTCCTCCGGAAGGTCGTACCGGGGGAAGGGAATCGGGATGCCCTGAGAATAGACCTTGTCATCACGCCGTGAGGTGACTTTCCCTAGCTGATTGACGGACGTGGAGCGGTCCCACACCCTGCTGCCGATCTTCATGGAGTCCTGTCCCAGCGCGCTCCTGTCGGCTTCGGCAGGGGCCCCGGGGACGTCGTGGTGACGATCGGGGCGACGGCGGTGGCCGCCCCCGGGACCGTACGCGAAATCGGACGCATCGCTCTCCCCATCTGAATCCGGAAGGAAGGCGCAATCCGCCCTTCCGCGGAGGTCGTTGGTGCTGCGGTGGCGCCACATTGGCAGAGGTGAGGGAGGTACAGGGATGATGAGGGAGGCGGGAATGCGCCGTGGCCGTTTCCCGCCAGGTCACCAACGGAACGAATGGCTCCGGTGAGCGTCCCCAGAAGGTCCGGGGCCGGCCCGCCGGAGTGGGGCGAGGGGTGGGGCATCGATGCTGGGAGCGATAGGACTGGACGAGCTCCAGGAGTCCGCGTACCGCGCCCTGGTCGCGCTGGGCGCGGCCGAGGTCTCCGACCTCGCACACCGGCTCGCCCTGCCCGAGCAGGACACCGAGCGGGCGCTGCGCCGCCTCGAGGCACAGGGGCTCGCCGCCCAGTCCTCCTCCTGCACCGGCCGTTGGGTGGCGGCCCCGCCGGGAGTGGCGCTCGGTGCGCTCCTGACCCAACAGCGCCACGAGCTGGAGCAGGCCGAGCTGGCTGCAGCGCTGCTCGCCGAGGAGTACCGGGCGGAGGCGACGGAGGCGGCCGTGCACGACCTGGTGGAGGTGGTGACGGGCACCAGCGCGGTGACCCACCGTTTCCTCCAGCTCCAACTGGGCGCACAGGAAGAGGTGTGTGCGCTCGTGACGGGCAAGCCGATCGCCGTCTCCGGACTGGAGAACGACGCAGAAGAGCAAGCGGCCGGGCGCGGAGTGCGCTACCGGGTGGTGATCGAGCGCGAGGTGCTCACCCTGCCGTCGGGGCTCCTCGAACTCTCGGCGGCACTGAGCCGGGAGGAGAAGGTCCGGGTCGCGGACCGCGTTCCCACCAAGCTCGTCATCGCCGACCGGTCCTTGGCCATGGTGCCGCTGACCGGGCGGGGCGCGGAACCCTCGGCGATCGTCGTGCACGCGAGCGGGCTGCTGGAATCCCTGACGGGCCTGTTCGAATCGGTGTGGCGGGAGGCCCTGCCGCTACGGCTCGGCGCAGGTGCGCAGATCACCGAGGACGAGGCCCCGGGCCCGGACGTGATGGACCTGGAGATCCTGTCGCTGCTCCTGGCCGGCATGACGGACGCCAGCGTGGCGAAGCAGCTGGACCTGGGACTGCGGACGGTACAGCGCCGGGTCAAGGGACTGATGGAGCTGACGGGGGTCACGACCCGACTGCAGCTGGGTTGGCACGCGTACGAGAAGGGCTGGGTCGCCCGCGACTGAGCCCGGGGCGCGGGACCGGCGCTTCGAAGGGGCGCGGTCGGCCGGGTGGGAGGCGCCTCGGGGCGGACCTCCGGGCATCGAGCGTGCCCCCCGGGGCCGGCGGGCCCCGGGCCGGGAGAGCGGGTGCCCCGCCCCGGACCGTACCCCGTACGCCCTGCGCGACCTGCGGGGACCGGTGGCGTCGTGCAGGCTGGGCTGCGTGGGTGTGTGGCAGCTCCTGATGGTCGCGACAGTGATGCTGCTCGGCCTGTTCGGGGTGCTCGCGCCCGGCGTGCCGGGGACGTGGCTGGTGTGGGCGGCGATGCTCTGGTGGGCACTGCACGAGCGGACGGACCTCGCCTGGATCCTGCTGGCCTCCTCGACCGGCCTGCTCCTCCTCACCCAGGTGGTGGTCTGGCAGCTGCCGCCACGCCGCTTGCGGGGGGTCGGCATCACCCGGCGGATGGTGGCGTACGCCGGGGTCGGCGCCCTCCTGGGCTTCGTGCTGATTCCGGTGGTCGGCGCGATCCCCGGCTTCGTCGGCGGGGTCTACCTCTCGGAGCGGCTCCGCCTCGGCGGCCACGGCCAGGCCGGGGCGGCGACCCGGGCGGTGATGCGGGCGGCGGGCACCAGCGTGCTCGTCGAGCTGTTCGCCTGTCTGCTGATCGTGGGCGCCTGGGCGGGCGCGGTGATCTGGGGCTGAGCGCCCCCTCCCACCGGTCCGCCTCGTCATCGCTCCGTCCGGAGCCGGTCCCTCTCGTCACCGGTCCGTCCGGAGCCGACCTGCGTGATCCTGGACCCATGAGGGATTTCCAGGACTTCGACGAGACCGAACGCGCCTACCTCACGGACGGACGGCGGCTCGGCCGGTTGGCGACCGTCGACCCGTCCGGCCAGCCGCAGGCCAACCCCGTGGTCTTCTTCCCGCAGGACGACGGCACGGTCCTGGTGGGCGGCAGCGCGATGGGTCGGACGAAGAAGTGGCGCAACCTGCAGCAGAACCCGAAGGTGGCACTGGTGGTCGACGACCTCGTGAGCACCCGCCCCTGGCGCGTGCGGGGCGTGGAGATCCGCGGCGAGGCGGAGCTCCTCGTGGGTCCCCACGGGCTGGGCCCGTACTTCAGCGAGGAGGTGATCCGGATCCACCCGCGCCGGATCCACAGCTGGGGCCTGGAGGGCTACCTCCCCCAGGGGTCCGCGCCCAGGTAGCGCGCCGCGTACGAGCGCCACGGCCGACACTCCTCGCCCCCGGCCCCGGCCACCAGCGGCACGTCCGGGTCGCCGAGGGCCCGCATTCTGATCAGGGCGACGTTCCCGGCGGTCACACCGGGAACGGTGGCCAGGGCACGCACGGCTTCTTCGCGGTCCGCACCGGGGTCGAGGCGTACGGATCCGTCGACGAGGGCCCGGGCCAACGGTCCTGCAACGGGATGGTCGGTGAGGGCGGCCGGTTCGGGGAAGACATGGGTGAGGGCACCGCAGGCGACGGCCAGCGGGGTGCCGAGTCGCTCGACGACCCGGGCCGCCTCTTCGGCTCCGAGGACGACCCGCAACGCGAACTCCTCGGGCTCGGCCGTGCCCGGGGAGCGGACCCCGGGCCTGGCGGCCACCTCGGCGACGAGCCCGGGGGCGGCACCGAGGCGCTCGGCGACCGCGTACGGGTCAGCATCCAGGTCGAAGAGGCGGCGCAGCCGGTGCACCGCGGTGGTGAGGTCGCGCAGCTCGGTGAGGTGGATGCGGGCCTCCAGCCAGCGGCCGGCGGAGCGCTCGTCGACGGAGACGACACCGGTGCCGTACGGGAGACGGAGCGTGCGCCGGTAGGTGCGGGTGCCGGGCTCGCCGACGACTTCCTCCACCCGGGGCACGGCCTCGGCGGCGAGCAGGTCGAAGACCTCCCCGGCGGCGTACGGCCCGCGGTGGGCCAGCCGTAGCGGCACTCCGGCGGCGAGCGCGGTGCGGGCTCCCGCACCGCTGCCCGCCTCCGCCCGCAGGGCCGTGGGGGTGCGGGCGTAGACGGTGCGGATCGTCTCGTTGAACTGGCGGACGCTGGCGAAGCCGGCGGCGAAGGCGATCTCGGTGACGGGCAGCCCGGTGGTCTGCAGCAGCAGGCGCGCGGTGTGTGCCCGCTGGGCGCGGGCGAGCGCGACGGGCCCAGCCCCCAGTTCGGCGGTGAGCTGGCGCTGGACCTGCCGGGTGCTGTAGCCGAGGCGTCCGGCGAGTCCGGGCACGCCCTCGCGGTCGACGACTCCGTCGCCGATCATCCGCATGGCGCGCCCGACGACATCGGCCCGCGCGTTCCACTCGGCCGAGCCGGGCACGGCGTCCGGCCGACAACGGCGACAGGCGCGGAAGCCGTGCCCCTGGGCGGCTGCTGCCGTGGGGTAGAACGACACGTTCTGCCGCTTCGGGGTGACGGCGGGGCAGCTGGGACGGCAGTAGATCCCGGTGGTCCGGACGGCGAAGAAGAACTCTCCGTCGAACCGCGCGTCCCTGCTGCTGACCGCCTCGTAGCGGGTGTCGTCGTCCCTCATGGCTCCCAGTGTGCGGGACCCGCACCCACCCGCCTCGCGGTTTTCGGACATCACGCTGCGGGCGGGTACGGCGCCACGGCGCTAGCGGATCCGACCCTGCCGCTTGAACTCCATGGCCGCACGGCCCCCCGCGCCGATCCGCTTCCACTCCTTGAGCATTTCGGAGCGCACCCGGGCATCGGTCTTGGCCACGATCCGGCGGTTCTCCCGGATCAGCTTGCGGTAGCTTTCCAGGCGGCGCGCGGGCAGCGCCCCCTCCTCGATCGCCGCCGCCACCGCGCAACCTGGCTCCGCGTCGTGCGCGCAGTCGTGGAAGCGGCAGTCCCCCGCCAGTTCCTCGATCTCGGAGAAGACCTGGCCGACGCCGGCTTCGGCGTCCCAGAGACCTACCCCGCGCAGCCCGGGGGTGTCGATGAGGACGCCCCCTCCGGGGAGGACGAAGAGATTGCGGGTGGTCGTCGTGTGACGCCCCTTGCCGTCGACGTCACGGGCCGCCTGCACGGTCATGATCTCTTCGCCGACGAGCGTGTTGGCCAGGGTCGACTTGCCCGCACCGGAGACTCCGAGGAGCACGGTCGTGCCCCCCGCGACCGTCGCGGCCAGCACGTCGAGCCCTTCGCCGGTGGTGCAGCTGACGGGCAGCACCTGCACGCCGGGCGCGACCGTTTCCACGTCCTCGACGAGGTAGGACAGTCCGACCGGGTCGGGCACCAGGTCGGCCTTGCTCAGGACGACGGTCGGCTGGGCACCGGACTCCCAGGCCAGGGCGAGGAAGCGTTCGATCCGGCCGAGGTCGAGCTCGACGGCCAGGGAGACCGTGATGACGGCGTGGTCGACGTTGGCGGCGAGGACTTGGCCCTCGGACCGCTTGGAGGAGGTGGAACGCGCGAAGGCCGTACGGCGCGGCAGACAGGCCCGGACGTAGCGGGGATCGCCGGCATCGACCGGATCGACGGCGGCCCAGTCTCCGGTGCAGATGACCCGCAGCGGGTCGTGCGGGGTCACGAAGGCCGTGTCGGCACGGACCAGGCCCTCGACGGTGGCGATGTCGCACTGACCGCGGTCGACCCGTACGACCCGGCCGGGAAGGAGACCCCGACCGGCGTACGGCTCGAAGTCAACGGCCCAGCGCTCGTCCCAACCGTAGGGAGCAAGCGGGTGACGACCGTCGGAAGCAGAAGACGGACGGAACGAAGCGTGGAACAAGGGGAAACCCTTCGAAGGGTGGCCCCGGCAGCGCGCTCCGAGCGCGCGGATCGAGTGGGTGTCAGCCGGAGACCACAGGGGTGGGAACGATGAACTCCTGAATGCGGGCAGAGCCCGTCACCGTGACAGTCATCAATGTCCTCACCTCCTGCTTCTTCTCAACGAGCCAACACCGTGCCCTGGACAGCGGCACAGCCGCGCCCTGGAACGAGCAGAACCATAGCCCCGCCCCCGGACACGGCACCACCGATTAAATCCGAGAGCCACCCACCGACGCTCCGCGGCAGACGAACCGGCCTTACGCCGCAAGTCGCACGACGTCCTGCACATCCCGGAAGACCGCCGGGCACGCCCGGAGCCGCCTTGACGGCCATGTCCGCTCAAGACGGACGCGTCGGCCATGACGTCCAAGGCCGACAAGTCCACGTGGCGGGGTGAGAACGCCTCCGTGACGAAGGAGTTCGTCACCAAGACGGCCAAGGAGTTCGGCGACGCCGTCACCGAGGCCGAATCCGTACGCGACCTCCTCCAGGACGCGCACCAGTTGCTCAAGTCCGCACAGGACGATCTGAAGGCCACGTACGACAACCCGCCGCCGGGCATCACCATCTACCCCAACGGCGTCCTCAGCCACCGGGTCCACCCCGACCGGCGCCCGGCGAACAGCACCGAACCCGTCGCCACCGAAGCACAGTTCGACGCGCTGCGGGACAAGATCGAAGGCATCCTGCAGCGCGCGGCCGAGGCCGACGAACTGTGCGCCTGGGGCCTGCGCTCACTCATCAAGAACCACCCGAACGACTTCGGCAGTACCGACATCGGCGGTGTCGCCGACGCGAAGAAGCTGCGCGAGGAGGAGAAGCAGCAGACCGAGAACGGCCGCGAGGCGGCCAAGCTGTACGCCCGCTGGGAGCACCTCGACGACAAAGACCGCGAGCGGCTGCTCACCCTCGTCGAGGGCGGCAAGAACTCGCCCGCGTTCTCCGCCGAGATGATGACGAACCTCAGCTACAACGGCCGCGACGGCCAGGAAGCGGTCCTCCTGCTCGCCGGCAGCCTCGAGCACGGCGGCCGCGACGGCTCGGTCTCGGCCACCGACGCCCGCCTCTACAAGGCCCTGTCCGGCACCCTCGCCACCGCTACCGGGCCCGACTCGCCGATCGGCTCCCCGGGTGGCATGACTTCGGCGTGGACGGACCGACTCATCGGCCTTGCCCGCGACGGCAACGGCCTGCCCAACCAGCACCCGGGTCAGCTGTCGGGCGGTGCGGCGGGGCTGAACGCGCTGACGAAGCTGATGGCCGCGGACTCTGGCAGCGACGAGGTGTACGACCCGAACAAGGGTCCCAAGGAGAAGTCCTCGCCCTGGAAAAGGACGAGGGTGACCCGGTGTTCAGCGAGGCCTTCCTGACGGAGGTCGGCGACACCATCCGGGAGTGGGAGACCCACACTGACGATCCGTACGACGGCTACATGAAGAACTGGCAGGGCACGCGGGAGGACCCGATGAAGGGCCTTCTGAACGCCATGAGCCGCAACCCGTCCGCATCCACCCACTACTTCGACCCGAACACCACGGATAACCTGAAGTACTTCATGGATGACCGGAAATGGCCCGGTGGCGACGTCGAGAGCAGGATGCCGGCGGAGACCCAGTACACCTCGGCCCGCGCCGAGTTCGGCCTCGCACTGGAGGCCGCTGCCACCGGCCGCGTGCCCGGTTCGCCGTTGCACCCGGTGCCGGCGCATCACGACGGCGCCGAGACCGCGATCTTCAATCGGGTGATGGGCGAGTACACCAAGGAACTGCACTCGAACCAGAGCGCCATCCCCGTCACCATGCGCCTGCCGATGGCCGACATGATCGCCGACTACGGCTCCGACGTGCACCAGATCCTCGGCAAGCAGATGGACGGCCCGACCGACTTCAACCAGCTGACGATCGACCGCGGCGACCTCACCCGGATCATCCGCTCCACGGCGGAGGACCCCGACGCCTACAAGATCATCCACGCTTCACAGAGCGTGGTCATCGGTGAGGGCCTCAACCACTTCCCGGCGGAGTCCTTCCGCGAGAAGGACGAGGAACTGCGGGCCTGGGTCAAGCAGTCGGCATCGGCGCTCGGGCACCTCGACGGTGTGCGCGGCGACGTCATCTACGACATGGGGCAGGCGGAGAAGGACGCCAACAACTGGAACAAGATGGTCAACTACCACGTCGTCGGCGGACTGCTGACCCCCATCCCGGTCGTCGGCGACGGGGTCCAGCGTACGGTGGACTGGGCTCTGAGCGGGGCCCTGAACAACGACAACGCCAAGTTCGACGCCGCGACTCGTGAAAACATGATCAAGCATTACGACGAGGGCCAGCAGGAGATGTACCGCCTGTTGCGCGGGATGGCGATGAAGCGCGGGCTCACGCCGCAGGAACTGGACGCGAGCCCTGGTGAGTACGAGGACGGCCTCCAGTCGACCACCCAGCAGTGGTACGCGTACGGCATGGGGGAAGCGGACAAGGCGATGGGACAGTGATCGATGGACAAGAAGTGGCTGCCGCTGACCGTCGTACTCGGCGTCGCCGGGGTGGCCGTCGTGACGGCGAGCCTCTGGCCTGACGGGGAGAAGCCGCCACTGCCGCAGACCCTGTGTCACGGGGCGCTCAGCCGCCAGACGGCGGAACTGATCGACGACGGCAAGGGCGGCGAGGTCAGCACGGAGGAGTGGGAAAGCCCGGGCAAGGGCGACCTCAAGGTGTTCAAGGGATGCGGCGTGATGCGCGCCAACCCCGACAACGACTACTCCCGGGGCACCTTCAACCTGATCATCCAGGACGAGCTGCATGACTCAGGCCCCAGGAAGGACTCCGTCCCCCTCGGCCCCGGCTTCAAGGGTTGGGTGCGCCCCGACGAGGCCGAGGCGGTGCTGCCCGCCGGCTGCGCCGCCCGCATGGGCTCGACCGCCCCGTACATCGTGGTGACGCTGATCAGGCCCTCGAAAAAAGAGGAAGAGGAAGAGAAGAAACTCGTCGACCGGGATACGGCGATTCGGAACAACGCGGCCGTTGTGCGCGAAGCTGCGGTCAATATCGCCAAGAAATACGGCTGCGAAGCGTAGGACCAGCGTCAGTGGAGGCAGTCGTCGCTCACCGACCCCCGCTGCACGTCGCCACGATGGGTGGAAGCGCACTCCTTGCCATCCGATGGGGACGCCCTGATCGTTCTGGTCGGCGCGCCGACTCCGGTGACTGGCCTGAAGAACGAGGAGGCCGCAGCATGCTCAACCACTACCCCGAGGGCCAGAAGCAGATGTACGCCATGCTGCGTCAGATGGCGATGGAACGAAAGCTCCAGCCCTCGGAGCTGGACGCCAGCCCCGGTGAGTACGAGGGCGGCCTCCAGCCGACGGCCCAGCAGTGGTATCAGAACGGGATCAAGGACGCCGACATGAAGATGGGCGAGCGCTACTGATGGACAGGAAGCGGCTGCCGCTGACCGTCGTGCTCGGCGTCGCCGGGGTGGCCGTCGTGACGGCGAGCCTCTGGCCTGACGAGAAGAAGCCGCCACTGCCGCAGACCCTGTGTTACGGGGCGCTCAGCCGGAAGACGGATCGGGGCGTCCGGCGCTTCCCGCAGGGGGCTCCTCCTTCGGGGGCCGGTCGTCGGAAGGGCTGCCGTGTGCCTCAGTCCTTGTCCCAGCCCGAGTGGAGGCGGGACTTCACGTCGTCCGGCGGGAGGAACTTGGACCAGCGCTCGGGGAACTCGGAGGGCATGTCCGGGTCGTCCTCGTCGACGTCCTCCTCCTCGGCACGCACGCGGGCGACCAGTTCGGCGGCCTGGACGGCGCGGGCCCGCTCGTTGGCCTCGCGGGCGGCGGCCGTGGCGACGGAGGGCCAGACGCGGTCGATCGCGGCGTTCACGGCGGCGCCGACGAGGACAGCGAAGGCCGAGATGCCGATCCAGAGGAGAACGGCGATGGGGGCGGCGAGCGAGCCGTAGATGGTCGGCCCCTCGACCTGACTGGTGAGGTAGATCCGCAGCAGGAAGCTGCCGAGCACCCACATGCCGAGCGCGACGAGGGCGCCGGGGATGTCCTCGATCCAGGGCGACCTGACGGGGACGGACACGTGGTAGAGCGTCGTGAGGAAGGCGACGGAGAGCAGGATGACGGCGGGCCAGTAGAGGACGGCGACGAGCTCGGTGCCCCAGGGGACGAGCTCGACGACGCGGTCGGGGCCGACGACCGCGAGCGGCAGCACGACGGCGCCGATGACGAGGGCCACGATGTAGAGGAGGAAGGCCAGGAGCCGGGTCTTCACGATGCCGCGGTGGCCGTCGAGCCCGTACATGACGGTGATGGTGTCGATGAAGACGTTCACCGCCCGCGATCCGGACCAGAGGGCGATGGCGAAGCCGAGGGAGATGAGCTCGGGGCGTTTGCCCTGGGTGACGTCGTCCAGGAGCGGTTTGGCGATGTCGTGGACGCCTCGGTCGGAGAGGACCGTTCCGGCAGCGTGGAGGATGTTCTCCTGGATGCTGGCGACGGTGTCCGTGTTGGTCCAGTCGTCGGCGTACCCGAGGAGGGCGATGAGGCCGAGCAGCAGCGGCGGCAGGGACAGCAGCGTGAAGAAGGCCGCCTCGGCGGCGAGGCCGAGGATCCGGTACTCGATGCACGAATTGACGGTGTCCTTGAGCAGCAGCCAGCCCATCTTCCGCTTGGAGACGTTGCGGTAGAGGACGCGCGCACGGTGGAGCCTGCTCCACGGGCGCCGCTCGGGCCGATCGGGTGTTTCTCTTGCTGCCTGCACCTGCTTACCGTATCGGCATGGCAGCGAGCACCCACACCGTGACCAATCAGGTCCCGCCCCTGGTCGGGTACGACGTCTTCACGAGCGACCGGGCGCTGAGCGAGGCCGTCGAGCGGCACCTCGCCCCGGACCTCCTCCCCGAGGTGCGCGAGGAACTGGGGGTGCTGGGACGGGCGACCGGATCGGCGCAGCTGCGGGAGTGGGGCGAGCAGGCGAACGAGAACCCGCCCCGATTGCGGACCCATGACCGGTACGGCCGGCGGATCGACGAGGTGGAGTTCCATCCGGCCTGGCACCGGCTCCTGGGGCGTTCCGTGGCGGCCGGGCTCACCCATGCGTGGGACAGGCCGGGGGGACACGTGCGGCGCGCGGCCGGTTTCCTGGTGGCCTCGCAGGCGGAGGCCGGGCACGGCTGTCCGCTGTCGATGACGCACGCCGCGGTGCCCGCGCTGCGCGCCGAGCCGGAGCTCGCGGCGGTGTGGGAGCCGGCGGCCGTTTCCCACGTGTACGCGCGGGAGCTCCGCCCGGTGGCGGAGAAGCCCGGGGCGCTGCTCGGCATGGCGATGACGGAGAAGCAGGGCGGCAGTGACGTCCGGGCGAACAGGACGGAGGCCCGTCCGCTGGCGGTCGACGGCGAGTACGTCCTGACCGGGCACAAGTGGTTCTGTTCGGCGCCGATGTCGGACGCCTTCCTGGTCCTCGCACAGGCTCCGGCGGGGCTCACCTGTTTCCTGGTGCCCCGGGTGCTCGCGGACGGCTCGCGCAACGCCTTCGCGATCCAGCGTTTGAAGGACAAGTTGGGCAATCGGTCGAACGCCTCTGCGGAGGTGGAGTTCGACGGCACGACCTGGGCCCGTCGCATCGGCGAGGAGGGGCGCGGGATCGGGACGATCATGGGCATGGTGGCGGCGACCCGGCTCGACTGCGTCCTCGGCTCGGCGGCGCTGATGCGGCAGGCGGTGGCGCAGGCCGTCCACCACTGCACGCATCGGAGCGCCTTCGGCGGGCCGCTCGTCGAGAAGCCCCTGATGCGGAACGTACTGGCCGATCTGGCGCTGGAATCGGAGGCGGCGACCGTGCTCGGGCTGCGGCTCGCAGCGGCGTACGACGCCGGTACGGAGGAGGAGCGGGCGCTGTTGCGGCTCGCGGTGCCGGCGGCGAAGTACTGGGTGACGAAGCGGTGCACTCCGGTGGTGGCGGAGGCGCTCGAATGCCTGGGGGGCAACGGCTACGTGGAGGAGTCGGGAATGCCCCGACTGCTGCGGGAGTCGCCGCTCAACTCGGTCTGGGAGGGCTCGGGGAACGTGCAGGCCCTGGACGTGGTGCGGGTGCTGCGGACCGAGCCCGCCGCACTCGATGCGGTGCTGCGGGAGGTCGGGGCGGCGCGGGGCGCGGACCACCGTCTGGACCGGGCGATCCGGGGGATGCTCGTCGAGCTGGCCGATCTGGAGGGCATCGAGGCGCGGGCCCGACGGCTGACGGAGCGGCTGGCGCTGGTGCTCCAGGGCGCGCTGCTCGTGCGGTGGGCTCCGCCGGAGGTTGCGGACGCGTTCTGTGCGGCACGGCTCGGTGGGGACGGTGGTGCGGCGCTCGGGACGCTCCCGCACACGCTGGACCTGCGGTCCCTGGTGGAGAGGGCGCGGGCGGAGGTCTGAGGGGGGCTTACGGAGGCGCGGGGCCGCGCGTGCCAGGGGTGGACCCGAGGGGTGTGTCACATCGATCGGGTCGGCACGCGCGGAAAAGCGGGGGTGGTGCTGCGCCGACACGGCACCACCCGCCGCTTCGGCCCACCTTCCCGCAGGGAGTCGGTCGGCCGCCAGAGTTGCAAAGGGTTGCAGGATTGCCCGAACCGGGCTTCGTCGGACGGTCACGGACGGCACGATGGGCACCGACACTCCGGGCATCTGCCCCGTGCAGAACCGATACAGCACCCCGGGTGGCTGGGAGAGACCGATGAAGAACACGCAGCTCGACATGGGGCGGCTCGCCGCCATGGACGCCGCCCGGGCCGACCGGCTGCTGCGCCGGGTGCGCGAAGAGACCCTGGCGGGCCGGAGACCGCCGATCGCGCCCCGCCCGGTGATCAACGCGTCCTGGCAGCGCATGGCGCGGCTCGGCCTGGACCCGGACAAGGGCACGGACACCGTGCTGCTCCAGCGGGAGGAACTGGAGGAGCGCCGCAGGAACACGGTGCTCTCCGAGGTGATGCAGACGCTGAGCGGGGGGCTCGCGGGCATCGCCGACGCCTCCTTGCAGATCATGGTGATCACCGATGAGCAGGGCCGGGTGCTGTGGCGCCAGGGGAACCTCTCGGTCCTGCGGAAGGCGAACGGCATCTGCCTGGAGGAGGGCGCGGCCTGGACCGAGCGCGCCACCGGAACGAACGCGGTCGGCACCGCGCTCGCGATGGACCGGGCGGTACGGGTGCACTCCGCCGAGCACTACGTGCAGGCCCTGCACCGCTGGACCTGCGCCGCCGCCCCCCTGCACGATCCGCGCGATCAACGGCTGCTGGGGATCCTGGACGTCAGCGGCCCCGCGTCCAGCTTCCACCCGGCGATGCTGGCGCTGGTCGACTCGGTGGCCCGGCTCGCCGAGGCCGAGATGCGGGAGCGGCACCACCGGTCGATCGAGCGGCTGCGGGCGGTGGCCGCTCCGATCCTGTGCCGGGTGGGCGGTCGGGCGATCGCGGTGGATCCGCACGGTTGGACGGCGGCGGTGACGGGGCTCGCGCCGGCAGAGCGGATCCCGCTGCCCAAGTCGTTCCGGGCCGGCCGGGTCTGGCTGCCCTCGCTCGGCGTGTGCGCGGTGGAGCCGTTGCCGGGCGGTTGGCTGCTGCGGGTCGAGGAGGAGCACCTTCCCGAAGGGTCGGAAGCGGCGACGAGCCGGGTGGTGCTGGACCTCAGCCGTCCGCGCCGCTGGACGGTGGCCGTCTCGGGGGCGGCGGGCAGCTGGCAGCAGGAGCTCAGCCCCCGGCACGCCGAACTGCTCTACGCACTGGCGCTGCACCGGGACGGTCGGACGGCGGCGGAGCTGGCGGAGGACGTCTTCGGGGACCGGACGAGGACGGTGACCGTACGGGCGGAGATGTCCCGGGTGCGGCGGAACCTGGCGGGGGTCCTGGCACACCGCCCGTACCGCTTCCGGGAAGAAATCGCGGTGGAGGTCCTCGGCCCGGAGCACCCCGAGGACCTGCTCCCCCACTCGACGGCCCCGGCGGTCCGGGCGGGAACCGCGCCGGGTTAGGCCGCCGGGGCGCACCGACGGTTCCCGACCGGGCGGAGCGGAACGTCCCGAGGGGTACGGGCCGAGGGGGGAAGGACGGTGCGGGGCGCACCGGCGGCTCCGGCCGGGCCGCCTCGGGGACGGAGCAGACCTGTCCACCATGTGGACAGCCGTCTCCGAAGGGTTCCCGCGCTGCACCCCGCCCTGGGAATTGGACGCTCCGCATGATGCGATGGCCCCATGAGCATCACTCTCACCACCTGGTCCCTCGAACAGACCTCACCGTCCGACCTCCGTCCGGCCACCCCGCCGGAGGGCGACGACGTGGCCGTCCGGCGCGCAGAGGTGCCCTCGGCCGAGTTCAGTCGCTTCCTCTACACGGCGGTCGGCGGCGACATCCGCTGGAACGACCGGCTCTCGCTGACGTACAAGCAGTGGCAGGAGATCGTGGAGAAGCCGGGGGCCGAGATCTGGGTGGCGTACGACAAGGGCACGCCGGCCGGGTACGTGGAGCTGGACCCCCAGGACGACGGCGTGGTGGAGATCGTCTACTTCGGGCTGATCCCGGCCTTCCGGGGCCGGCGGATCGGGGGGCACCTCCTGTCCTACGGAGCGGCACGCGCCTGGGACCTGGCCGAGCGTTGGCCGGGGCGGGAGGCGACGAAGCGGGTCTGGCTGCACACCTGCTCGCTCGACGGCCCGCACGCCATGGCCAACTACGAGCGGCGCGGCTTCCGCCTCTTCGACACCAAGGTGGAAGAGGTGGCGGAGAGCGAGACCCCCGGCCCCTGGCCCGGCGCCCACGTCTGAACCTCGCGTCCGCACCGCATGCGGCCGCACGCCCGAGCCGCACGCCGATCCACAGCAAGGGGCCCGCACAGGGCCCCTTTTGCGTGACCTGGAGCACATCGTCTCATAGAACGAGACTAGTACGTCCGAATTATGGACGTTGCTGGACTGGGTCCAAAGTCCCGTGACACGCTTCCGTCATGCCTGGAACTGGAATTGCCTTGGTGAGTCGGCGGCACGTCGACCTCGGCCGCATGTCCAGCGCCATCTGTTCGGCGCGCTGAGAGAACCAGCACCGCCGCAACCCCTTTCTGCCTCACCCTGCTGCGCACTGACGCGCCACCCTCTGACCTGAGCGCGAGTGTGCAGGTCAGAGCCGCCCTCTCGCAGTCCCGAAGGACAAAACGCCATGGCCGCCACCCCGGAAAACCCCACTCCCGCCACCGCCCGCCGCAAGGCCGGGCGGCACCGCGGCGAGGGCCAGTGGGCCGTGGGGCACTTCACCCCCCTGAACGGCAATGAGCAGTTCAAGAAGGACGACGACGGTCTCAATGTGCGGACACGTATTGAGACGGTCTACTCGAAGCGCGGCTTCGACTCCATCGACCCCAACGACCTGCGCGGGCGCATGCGCTGGTGGGGCCTCTACACCCAGCGCAAGCAGGGGCTGGACGGCACCAAGACCGGAGTCCTGGAGCCGGAGGAGCTGGACGACGAGTACTTCATGCTCCGCGTCCGCATCGACGGCGGCCGACTGACCACCGAACAGCTCCGGGTCATCGGTGAGATCTCCGAGGAGTTCGCCCGCGGCACCGCCGACATCACGGACCGGCAGAACGTCCAGTACCACTGGATCCGGATCGAGGACGTCCCCGAGATCTGGAACCGGCTGGAGGCCGTCGGCCTGTCCACCACCGAGGCCTGCGGCGACACCCCGCGCGTCATCCTCGGCTCCCCCGTGGCCGGCATCGCCGCGGACGAGATCATCGACGGCACTCCCGCCATCGAGGAGATCTACCGGCGGATCGTCGGCAACAAGGACTTCTCCAACCTGCCCCGCAAGTTCAAGTCCGCGGTCTCCGGCTCGCCGCTCCTGGACGTGGCGCACGAGATCAACGACATCGCCTTCGTCGGCGTGGAGCACCCCGAGCACGGCCCCGGCTTCGACGTGTGGGTCGGCGGCGGCCTCTCCACCAATCCCAAGCTCGGCGTCCGCCTCGGCACCTGGGTCTCGCTGGACGAGGTGCCCGACGTCTACGAGGGCGTCATCTCGATCTTCCGCGACTACGGCTACCGCCGGCTGCGCAACCGCGCCCGCCTGAAGTTCCTGGTCGCCGACTGGGGCCCGGAGAAGTTCCGCCGGGTCCTGGAGGACGAGTACCTGAAGCGGAAGCTCAGCGACGGCCCCGCCCCCGAGCAGCCCGCGGGCCGCTGGCGCGACCACGTCGGCGTCCACCGCCAGAAGGACGGCCGCTTCTACGTCGGCTTCGCCCCGCGCGTCGGCCGCGTCGACGGCGCCACCCTGACGAAGATCGCCGGGATCGCCGAGGCGCACGGCTCCGGCCGGGTCCGCACCACCGCGGAGCAGAAGATGCTCGTCCTCGACGTCGAAGAGGCGCAGGTCGAGTCGATCGTCGCCGCCCTGGAGGCGCTGGACCTGCGCGTCACTCCCTCGCCCTTCCGTCGCGGCACGATGGCCTGCACCGGCATCGAGTTCTGCAAGCTCGCGATCGTCGAGACGAAGGGCCGCGGCTCCTCGCTCATCGACGAACTGGAGCGCCGGATCCCGGAGTTCGACGAGCCGCTGACGATCAACATCAACGGCTGCCCGAACGCCTGCGCCCGGATCCAGGTGGCGGACATCGGTCTCAAGGGTCAGCTGGTCCTGGACGACGCGGGCAACCGCGTCGAGGGCTACCAGGTGCACCTGGGAGGCGCACTCGGACTGGAGGCCGGCTTCGGCCGCAAGGTCCGCGGTCTCAAGGTCACGGCGGCCGAGCTCCCGGACTACGTGGAGCGGGTCCTCAAGCGCTTCCAAGCGGAGCGCGAGAACGGCGAGCGGTTCGCGACCTGGGCGGCCCGTGCTTCCGAGGAGGCGCTGTCGTGACCACCACGGACGAGACGAGGAGTGCGGCATGAGCGAGCGTGCGGCCCCCTTCTTCTGCCCCTACTGCGGGGACGAGGACCTGCGTCCGAACGAGCAGGGTCACGGCGCCTGGGAATGCGCCGCGTGCAGTCGAGCCTTCCAGCTGAAGTTCCTGGGGCTCCTCGCCCCGACGACTTCGGGAACGACCCCTGGGAGGGAAGAAACATGACGATCGATCAGGACGTCACCACGGCCGACCTCAAGGCACTCGCCGAACGGGCCGGCCGTGAGCTGGAGGACGCCTCCGCGCTGGAGATCCTCCGCTGGGCCGTGGACACCTTCGGCGACCGATTCTGCGTCACCTCCTCCATGGAGGACGCGGTGGTCGCGCACCTCGCCTCGCGCGTCAAGCCCGGCGTGGACGTCGTCTTCCTCGACACGGGCTACCACTTCGAGGAGACCATCGGCACCCGCGACGCCGTGGACGCCGTCATGGACGTCAAGGTCATCACCCTGACCCCCCGTCAGACCGTGGCCGAGCAGGACGCCGAGTACGGTCCGAAGCTGCACGACCGGGACCCCGACCGGTGCTGCGCACTGCGGAAGGTGAAGCCCCTGGAGGAGGGCCTCACCGCGTACGGCGCATGGGCCACCGGTCTGCGCCGCGACGAGTCCCCGACCCGGGCGAACACCCCGGTCGTCGGCTGGGACGAGAAGCGCCAGAAGGTCAAGGTCTCCCCCATCGCCCGCTGGACCCAGGACGACGTCGACGCCTACGTGACGGAGCACGGCGTCCTCACCAACCCCCTCCTCATGGACGGGTACGCCTCCGTCGGATGCGCTCCGTGCACCCGACGCGTCCTGGAGGGCGAGGACGCCCGCGCCGGACGCTGGGCGGGACGCGCCAAGACCGAATGCGGGCTGCACGGCTGATGACCACCACCGACACCACCACCCAGGAGAACCACGTGACCGGTGCCACCATCTGGCTCACGGGCCTGCCGAGTGCCGGCAAGACCACGATCGCCCACGAGCTGGCGGGCCGACTGCGCGACGAGGACCACCGGGTCGAGATCCTGGACGGCGACGAGATCCGCGAGTTCCTGTCAGCGGGCCTCGGCTTCGACCGCGCGGACCGGCACACCAACGTGCAGCGCATCGGCTTCGTCGCCGAACTGCTCGCCTCGCACGGCGTGAAGGTCCTCGTCCCGGTCATCGCCCCGTACGCCGACAGCCGCGAGGCGGTCCGCAAGCGCCACCAGACCGAAGGCACCGCCTTCCTGGAGGTGCACGTCGCCACCCCGGTCGAGGTCTGCTCCGTCCGCGACGTCAAGGGCCTCTACGCCAAGCAGGCCGCCGGCGAGATCAGCGGTCTGACCGGGGTCGACGACCCGTACGAGGTGCCCGAGACGCCCGATCTGCGGATCGAGTCCCAGAACCAGACCGTGCAGGAGTCCGCGTCGCAGCTCCACGCGCTGCTCACCGAGAGGGGTCTGCTGTGACCACCGTTGCCCATGCTCACGACACCACGGACAGTCCGTTCGCGCTGTCGCACCTCGACGCGATCGAGTCCGAGGCGGTCCACATCTTCCGCGAGGTGGCGGGCGAGTTCGAGCGGCCGGTGATCCTGTTCTCCGGCGGCAAGGACTCCATCGTCATGCTGCACCTGGCGTTGAAGGCGTTCGCCCCGGCACCGGTCCCCTTCACGCTCCTGCACGTCGACACCGGGCACAACTTCCCCGAGGTCATCGAGTACCGCGACCGCGTGGTGGCCCGGCACGGGCTGCGACTGCACGTCGCCTCGGTGCAGGAGTACATCGACGCCGGCAAGCTCCGCGAACGCCCGGACGGCACCCGCAACCCGCTGCAGACGGTCCCGCTGACCGAAGCGATCCAACGACACCGCTTCGACGCGGTCTTCGGCGGCGGACGCCGCGACGAGGAGAAGGCCCGCGCCAAGGAACGGGTGTTCAGCCTCCGCGACGAGTTCTCCCAGTGGGACCCGCGCCGCCAGCGCCCCGAACTGTGGCAGCTCTACAACGGCCGGCACGCCCCCGGCGAACACGTCCGCGTCTTCCCGCTGTCCAACTGGACCGAGCTGGACGTGTGGCAGTACATCCAGCGCGAGGAGATCGAACTCCCGCAGATCTACTTCGCCCACGAGCGCGAGGTGTTCGCCCGCAACGGCATGTGGCTCACCGCCGGCGAGTGGGGCGGCCCGAAGGACACCGAGACCGTGCAGAAGCGGCTCGTCCGCTACCGCACCGTCGGCGACATGTCCTGCACCGGCGCCGTCGACTCCGACGCCACCACGCTGGACGCCGTCATCGCCGAGATCGCCGCCTCCCGACTCACCGAGCGGGGCGCCACCCGCGCCGACGACAAGCTGTCCGAGGCCGCCATGGAAGACCGCAAGCGCGAAGGGTACTTCTAACCATGAGCACGTCCACCGAGCAGCTGTCCGAACAGCTGGCGGCCACCACCCTGCTGCGCTTCGCCACCGCGGGCTCCGTCGACGACGGCAAGTCGACCCTGGTGGGCCGGCTGCTCCACGACTCCAAGTCGGTCCTCACCGACCAGCTGGAGGCCGTCGAGCACGCCTCGCGCTCCCGCGGCCAGGAGGCACCCGACCTGGCCCTCCTCACCGACGGCCTGCGGGCCGAACGCGAGCAGGGCATCACCATCGACGTCGCCTACCGCTACTTCGCCACCACCCGGCGCCGCTTCATCCTGGCCGACACCCCCGGACACGTGCAGTACACCCGCAACATGGTCACCGGCGCCTCCACCGCCGACCTGGCCCTGGTCCTGGTCGACGCCCGCAACGGCGTCGTCGAGCAGACCCGCCGCCACGCGGCCGTCGCCGCCCTGCTGCGCGTCCCGCACGTGGTGCTCGCCGTGAACAAGATGGACCTGGTCGACTACCAGGAGTCGGTCTTCGCCTCGATCGCCGAGGAGTTCACCACGTACGCCTCCGAGCTCGGGGTCCCGGAGATCACCGCGATCCCCATCTCTGCGCTCGCCGGTGACAACGTCGTGGAACCGTCCGCCCACATGGACTGGTACGGCGGCCCGACCGTCCTGGAGCACCTGGAGACCGTCCCGGTCAGCCACGACCTGACGGCCTGCCACGCGCGCTTCCCGGTGCAGTACGTGATCCGTCCGCAGACCGCCGAGCACCCCGATTACCGGGGCTACGCCGGTCAGATCGCCGCCGGTGCCTTCCGCGTCGGCGAGCAGATCACCGTCCTGCCCTCCGGCAAGACCTCCACGATCACCGCGATCGACGCGCTCGGCGAGTCCGTGGACATCGCCTGGGCCCCGCAGTCCGTGACGATCAGGCTCGCGGACGACATCGACATCTCGCGCGGCGACCTGCTCGCGCCGAGCGGTGACGCCCCCACCGCCAGCCAGGACGTCGAGGCGACGGTCTGCCACGTGGCGGACCAGCCGCTCGTCGTCGGCCAGCGGGTCCTGCTCAAGCACACCACGCGCACCGTCAAGGCGATCGTGAAGGACATCCCTTCGCGGCTGACCCTGGACGACCTCTCCCAGCACCCGAACCCCGGTCAGCTGGTCGCCAACGACATCGGCCGCGTGCGGGTGCGCACCGCCGAGCCGCTCGCGGTCGACGCGTACGCGGACTCCCGCCGCACCGGTTCGTTCCTGCTGATCGACCCGGCGGACGGCACGACGCTCGCGGCCGGCATGGCGGGCGAGTCCTTCGCCACGACCAAGGCCGTCGCCGCCGTGGACGAAGAAGAGGGCTGGGACTTCTGATGTCGCGCCAGGACTTCTACGCCGGCTTCGCCAAGGAGGGCGGCCGGATCGGTTCCGGCGTCCTCGGCGCCGGCAGCGGAGGTGTGGCCCGATGTGCCTGCTGACCCCGCTGCACCTCGCGTGCGGTGTGCGCCCGCTCCACCCGTTCCGCCCCGAACGACATAGACACAGACCTCGCAGAAGCTGAATCGAGGGGAACCCTTCCCGTGCCTGCCACCACCCGTCCCGTCCCGCGCCACCGCCTGGTGCTGGTCCTACCGCTGCTGGTGGGCCTCCTCGCCTCGTGCGGCTACGGCTCCCAGGCCAAGGGCGACGCGAAGAAGGTGGCGGCCGAGGGCAGGAAGCTGTCCGCCGCCAGCGTGCGGGTCGGGTACTTCCCCAACCTCACCCACGCCACCGCCCTCGTCGGTGACCGGGAGGGCTTCCTCCAGCGGGAACTGGGCGGCACGGAACTGGTCCCGACCGTCTTCAACGCCGGCCCCTCCGAGATCGAGGCGTTGAACGCCGGGTCCGTCGACATCGGCTTCATCGGGCCGTCGCCGGCCGTCAACGGATACGTGAAGACCAAGGGCACCAACCTCCGGATCGTCGGCGGTGCCGCCTCCGGCGGCGTCAGGCTCGTGGTGAACCCGGCCAGGATCAAGACGGTGGACGACCTCAAGGGCAAGAGGATCGCCACCCCGCAGTTCGGGAACACGCAGGACGTGGCCTTCCTCCACTGGATCTCCGAAAAGGGCTGGAAGGCCGACGCCCAGAGCGGCAAGGGCGACGTCTCGGTGGTCCGCACGGACAACAAGGTCACCCCGAACGCCTACGCCTCCGGCGCCGTCGACGGAGCCTGGGTCCCCGAACCGACCGCCTCCCAACTGGTCGCCAAGGGCGCGAAGGTACTGCTCGACGAGGCCGACCTGTGGCCGGACGAGAAGTTCGTCATCACGAACATCATCGTGTCGCGGGCGTTCCTGGCGGAGCATCCGGACGTCGTCGAGGCCTTCCTGCGGGGCACGGTCAAGACCAACGCATGGATCAACGCCCATCCCGACGAGGCGAAGGCCTCGGCCAACGCCAAGCTCAAGGACCTCTCGGGCAAGGCGCTGGACGCCGGGGTGATCGACGCCGCATGGCCGTCCATCCGGTTCACCGACGACCCCCTGGCGACCACCCTGCAGACCCAGACCGATCGTGCGGTGCGTGCCGGCTTGCTGGAGGAGGCCGACCTGTCCGGCATCTACCGGCTGGAGCCGCTCAACAAGGTCCTGAAGGCAGCGGGTCAGCCCGAGGTCTCCGACGCCGGTCTCGGCGCGAAGTAACAGCCCGCAGCCCAACCCCCAGGAGGTGACGACCATGGCCACGACCGCGACGCTCGCCAAGGCCGAGGACCGCACGGCGGTCTCCCATGCCGCCCGCATCGAGCACGTCTCCAAGTCCTTCGGCGGACCCGCCGGCGGACAGCTCGTCCTCGACGACATCTCGTTGGACGTCGCCCCCGGCGAGTTCGTCACCCTTCTGGGCGCTTCGGGCTGTGGCAAGTCCACGCTGCTCAACCTGGTCGCCGGGCTCGACCGGCCGTCCGCGGGCTCCATCGAGACCCCGGGGGGTCGGCCGGCCCTGATGTTCCAGGAACACGCCCTGTTCCCCTGGCTCACCGCCGGCAAGAACATCGAACTGGCGCTCCGGCTGCGCAAGGTGCCCAAGAACGAGCGCCGTGACGAGGCCGAGCGGCTCCTCTCCCTGGTCCGGCTCGACGGCGCCTACGGCAAGCGCGTCCACGAGCTGTCCGGCGGCATGCGGCAGCGGGTCGCGCTGGCCCGTGCGCTCGCCCAGGACAGCGACCTGCTCCTGATGGACGAGCCGTTCGCCGCGCTCGACGCCATCACCCGGGACGTGCTGCACGACGAACTGACCCGGATCTGGCGGGAGACGAAGCTGTCCGTGCTCTTCGTCACCCACAACGTGCGCGAGGCCGTGCGGCTGGCCGAACGCGTCGTCCTCCTCTCGTCCCGGCCCGGCCGGATCGCACACGAGTGGACCATCGACATTCCGCAGCCGCGCCGCATCGAGGACTCCGCCGTCGCGGAACTGTCCCTTGAGATCACCGAGCACCTGCGTGGGGAGATCCGTCGCCATGGCCAGCACTGAAGCCTCCCCGAAGGCACCCAAGACCGATGACCTCGCCGGCCTCGAAGCCGGTCTGGACGCCCTCGACAGCGTGCAGATCCAGCGGACCCCGGTCCGTGAGGTGCTGGTCAAGAAGGTCCTGCCGCCCGTGGTGGCCGTCACGTTGGTCCTCGCGGTGTGGCAGCTGCTGGTGTCCCTCGAGGTCACCGAAGAGTTCAAGCTGCCCGCCCCGTCCGCGGTGTGGGACAGCCTGACCACGATGTGGCTCCAGGGCACCCTCTTCGACGTCCTGTGGACCAGCGTGTCGCGGGCCCTGTTCGGATTCCTGCTCGCGCTCGCCATCGGCACCCCGTTGGGCCTTCTCGTCTCCCGTGTGAAGTTCGTGCGCGCGGCGATCGGCCCGATCCTCGCGGGACTCCAGTCCCTGCCCTCGGTCGCCTGGGTCGCGCCGGCGGTGCTGTGGCTCGGCCTGAACGACCGCATGATGTACGCGGTGATCCTGCTCGGCGCCGTCCCGTCGATCGCCAACGGCCTCGTCGCCGGCGTCGACCAGGTGCCGCCGCTCTTCCTCCGGGCGGGACGGACGCTCGGTGCGACGGGCCTCCGGGGCGCCTGGCACGTCGTGATGCCGGCCGCGCTGCCCGGCTACCTCGCCGGTCTGAAGCAGGGCTGGGCGTTCTCCTGGCGCTCCCTGATGGCCGCCGAGATCATCGCGTCCTCCCCCGATCTGGGCCTCGGACTCGGTCAGCTCCTGGAGAACGGCCGCAACAACATCGACATGGCCGGGATCTTCCTGGCGATCATCCTCATCCTGATCGTCGGCATCGCCGTCGACCTGCTGGTCTTCAGTCCGCTGGAGCGCACGGTGCTCCGGCGCCGCGGCCTCCTGGGAAGGAGCTGAGTCCCGCCGTGAACCGCCTCGTCCTCTCCCCGCCCGCCAGCGCTCCGGCGCGGAAGCACTCCGCACCCGTGCTCCTGGTGATCGCCCACGGCAGCCGCGACCCGCGGCACGCGGCGACCGTCCAGGCGCTGGTGCACCGGACCGGGGAGCTCCGTCCCGAACTGCGCGTGGAAACGGCGTTCCTGGACTTCACCCTGCCGTCGGTGCCCGGTGTGCTCGACCGGCTCGCCGCCGAGGGGGTGCGCGAGGTGGTGGCGCTGCCCCTGCTGCTGACCCGGGCCTTCCATGCGAAGGCCGACATTCCGGCGGTGCTGCGCCAGGCTCCCCCCTCCCTGAACATCCGCCAGGGGGAGGTCCTCGGGCCCTCGCCGCTGCTGGTCTCGGCGGTCGAGCGGCGACTGTACGAAGCCGGGCTGATGCCCGGGGACAAGAGCACGACCGGGGTCGTCCTGGCCTCGGCGGGCTCCACAGACCCGGAGGCGATCGCGGCGATCGCAGAAACGGCGCGGGAGCTGCGGCGCACCGGTTGGTGCTCCGTGCGGCCCGCGTTCGCCTCCGCATCCCTTCCCCGCACCCAGGACGCCGTCAGCGCCCTGCGTGCGGAGCCCGGCGTCCGACGGGTGGCCGTCGCGCCGTACGTCATCGCCCCCGGCCGCCTCCCGGACCGCATCGCGGCGGGCGCGACCGGGGCGGACGCCCTGGCCGCCGTCCTGGGACCGGCCCCGGAACTGGCCCGCCTGCTGGTGGAGCGGTACGACGGGGCGCAGGCGACGGGCCGGACGGCCGCCCGGACGGCCTAGGAAGCACGGCGACGGCGGCTCCGTCCGCCCGGAGGCCGGTGAGGCCCTGGGCGCGGATGCGGACTAGGCCTTCGGGTTCCGTCCGCTCGCCGCCAGGGCCCGGTCGAACGCCGGGGCGTCGTCGGGAACGTCGACGGGCGAGTCGAAGCCCTCGTACTGGCGGTAGACCTCGGCGTGCTCTTCGACGACGCGGAGGACGAAGCCCGCCGTGGCCTCGGGCACCACGAAGTCCTGGCCCGTGGAGCGGGCCAGGTCCCAGCCGTGCAGGGCCAGCTCCTTGACGAGGAGCGAGGCGATGGTGGTGGCCGGCATCGTGACGTAGCCGGTGTCGACCTCTCCGTCCCAGACGCCGGGGCGCTGCCAGGCGAGCAGGGCACGGTCGAGCTGGGCCCCGTACGCCTCGGCCCAGCCGGGCTCGGCGGCGAAGTCCCGTTGGACGGTCTCCTCCGGGAGCGGGGTGCGCAGGGCGCGGTGTTCCAGCCCGTGTGCGGAGTAGAGCACCAGGTGGTTGGCGAGTGCGCGGACCGTCCAGTCGGCACAGACGGAGGGGGTGTCGAGCTGGTCGTCGGTGACGGCGCGGGCGACCCGGCTCGCCTCGGCCGCACAGACGGTGAGGTGGGTGTGGATCTCGTTCATGCCGCCGACGGTACGAAGCGCGCCCGGGCCTGGTCTTGAACTTTCGCGACACCCGGAGGGGATTCCCGCGGGTCGGGTGGCCCACCGGTCGGATGCGTTTCGAGAATCCCTCGCGACCTGCGGGCGGAGCTGCTTTCGAGGCCGCCCTATCCGAAGTCGAGGCCGCCGGTGCGGGTGCGCTTGAGCTCGAAGAGGTCGGGGTGGGAGGCCAGCGCACGGAAGCCGTCGAAGAGCTCTGCGGCGCGCTCGCCCCGCGGGACGGCCCTGAGGACCGGACCGAACCAGACGGTGCCGTCGATATGGATCGTGGGCGTGCCGACGTACGCCCCCGCCTCGGGATCCTTGCCCCGGTCGTGGCTGCGGCGGACCGCGTCGTCGTGGGCCGGGTCGTGCGCGGCGGCCGCGAGCTCCGGCGGAAGGCCGAGTTCGGCGAGGGACTCGACGACCACTGCCTGGAAGTCCTTCTGCTTCTTCTCGTGGATGCGGGTGCCGTACGCGGTGTAGAGCGGGCGCAGGAGCTCCTCTCCGTGCTGCTCGGCGATGGCGGCCGCCACGCGAACCGGGCCGATGGAGGCGTCGACCAGTGCGCGGTACCAGTCGGGCAGGGAGTTGCCTTCGTTGTGGAGGTAGAGGCTCATGAGCTTGAAACGGAGGTCGATGTCCCGGTGGCGCTCGACCTCCAGCATCCAGCGGGAGGTGATCCAGGCGAAGGGGCAGGCCGGGTCGAAGTAGAAGTCGACGGTGGAACGGGGTGGATTCCCGGTGTGTGCGGCGTTCGTCATGCCGTCGAACCTAGCCATTCAATGGCCCTCCTCCATGGTCCAATCAGAGGGTCGGAAAGTGGGCCATTTCGCTTCAGTCCCGTCGGGTCATCTCGACGAGCTTACGCACCGTGTTCCAGTTGCGAGTGGTGGTCACGAGCCCCTTCAGGACGGACGGGCGGTGGATCGCAGCAGCCAGCCCGGACTTCCCGAGCCCCTCGGGGGCGCGGAGGTAGAGCACCCGGTCACCGAGCGCGAACTCCTCGGGGAGGTGGGCTTCGCGGTCAACGGCGGTGAAGCGCTCGGGACCTACGGGACCGGAGCAGTAGACGGCGTGGAGCTGCTTGGCGGCCAGCTCGGCGGCCGGGAAGGGGCACTGCTCGACGACCGAAGCGAGGTAGTCGCCGTCGCGGACGAGACAGTCGACGTGGAAGCCGAAGCGCTCCTCGACGGCTCCTTCCAGCGCGGCCCCGAGCTGCTCCTCGTCGGCGCCCGCATCGGTGACGAAGACGACGTTCCCGCTCTGGAGGTGGGTGCGGACATCCGTGTGTCCGAGTTCTTCGGCGAGGTTCCTGAGCTCCGCCATGGGGACCTTCCGGTGCCCGCCCACATTGACGCCCCGGAGCAGGGCCGCATACGCCTTCGTCGTCATGGACCCAATCTAGAACGGCCACCGCGCCTCGTGGGGGGCGGCGCGGTGGCCGGTTCGAACCCTGTCCGATGGAAGGGATTCCAGAGAAGCCCCTTCATGCATCTGTGATTTATTCAACAAGGCTTCGTAATCGCGAATCCACCATCTGCTCATATAGCGGGCACGGGACATCGCCTCTTCTCACCAAGTCCCCTCCGTCCGATTAACGGCGATCGCGCACGATCCGCCACCCCTGTCCGAAAAACTGCCACGGTACCGGCGCCTCGCCCCTCGGTCGGCCGGCCGTGGAACGAGGCGCGCGGATGGAAGACTGTGGTGCACCAGCGTGCTGGAGGGAGAGGTCGATGGACGAGGCGCGGGCCCGGGAGGTGCTGGCGGCGACGGGACTGTCCGCCACCGAGGCGCGACTGATCGCCTTGGGCGAGAACGCGGTTTTCGCCGTGGGCGAGTTGGTGGTGAAGGTGGGCCGGGACGCGGAGCTGTTCGAGCGGGCGGAGCGGGAACTCGTGCTGGCGTCCTGGCTGGAAGCGGCGGGGGTTCCGGCGGTCCGGGCCGCCGAGGAGAAGCCACGGCTCGTCATGGGACATCCGGTCACCCTCTGGCACCGACTGCCCGAGGCGGTGCGCCCTTCGGAGCCCCGTGACCTCGCCCCACTGCTCCGGGCCGTGCATGCGCTGCCCGCGCCGGAGGGTTTCACGCTGCCCCGCCGCGAACTCCTCGGCGGAGTGGAGCGGTGGCTGCGACTCGCGGGGGACGCGATCGCCCCGGCCGATGCGGCGTTCCTGCGGGAGCGGCGCGATTCCTTCGCCCCTGCGGCAGCCGCGCTGACGCCCCGCCTGACGCCCGGCCCGATCCACGGCGACGCGCTCCCGCGGAACGTCCACGTGGGTCCGGACGGGCCGGTCCTGGTCGACCTGGAGACCTTCTCCTCCGATCTGCGGGAGCACGACCTCGTGGTCCTCGCCCTCTCCCGGGACCGTTACGGCCTGGACCCGCTCGCGTACGAGGCGTTCACCGAGGCGTACGGCTGGGACGTCCGGCAGTGGGAAGGGTGTGCGGTGCTGCGCGGGGCGCGCGAGACCGCGAGCTGCGCATGGGTGGCACAGCACGCGCCGACCAATCCGAAGGCGCGGGGCGAGTTCGAGCGACGGGTCGCCTCGCTGCGGGACGGCGATCCCGAGGTCCGTTGGTACCCGTTCTGACACCATGGTCGGGACCGGCCCTCCGGGTCGGACGCTCTTCGCCGAAAGGGGTGGGGGAATGCGAGTCCAACTGTCAGAGGTGACCCTCGACTTCGAGGTGAGCGGCGAGGGGCCGGCGGTGCTGCTCCTCCACGGCTTCCCGGACAGCCGCCGTCTGTGGCGGCATCAGGTGGCGGCCCTCACGGCGGCCGGTTACCGGTGCGTGGTGCCGACCCTGCGGGGATTCGGCGCCTCTGACCGGCCCGGGGGCGGCCCGGAGGCCTATCACCCGGCCAAGCACGTGGCCGATGTGATCGAGCTCCTCGCCCGCCTCGAACTCGACCGGGTCCACGTGGTGGGCCACGATTGGGGATCGGGCATCGCCCAGGGTCTCGCCCAGGCGGTGCCGGACCGGGTACGAAGCCTGAGCCTGCTGTCGGTGGGGCACCTGGCAGCCATCCGATCCGCGGGCTGGGAACAGAAGCAACGGTCCTGGTACATGCTGCTGTTCCAGCTGGCGGGGGTGGCCGAGGACTGGCTCGCCCGGGATGATTTCGCCCATCTGCGGGAGATGTTGGGCGAGCACCCGGACGCGGAAGCCGTGATCGAGCCACTGCGCGCGCCGGGCGCGCTGACGGCCGCACTGAGCATCTACCGTGCGGGCCTGCCGCCGGAGGTCCAGTTCGGTGCCGATCTGCCGCTGGCGCCCCTGCCGGAGCAGGTCCCGGTGATGGGCGTGTGGTCGACGGGCGACCGTTTCCTCACCGAGCACTCGATGTCCCGGACGGGTGCGTACGTGGCGGGCAGCTGGCGCTATGAGCGGATCGAGGACGCGGGCCACTGGCTCCAGCTGGACCGACCGGAGAGGACGAACGAGCTGCTGCTCTCCTTCTTCAAGGAGAACGGCTAGGAGCGCTCGCCCGAAGGGGCTACTGGCCGGCCGTCGCGACGGCCGAACGCAACGGCCATATCGGGTCGACGACTGCCTCCGGATCGCCCTTGCGGCGCAGGAACGCCTGGAAGTCCTCGGCCCAGGCCCGGTACCAGACGATCTGCCGCCGGTGGAGCTCGGCGGGTTCCAGTTCGGCCACCCGGGGGTGGCGCTCGGCTATCGCAACGGCGACCCGGACGGCGGCGAGCGCGTCGGAGGCGGCTTGGTGGGCGGTTTCGAGGAGCACGCCGTACTCCTCGCAGACCGCTTCCAGGGTCCGCTTGCCGCGCCGGTAGCGGTCGACGGCCCGGTCGATGGTGTACGGGTCGATGACCGGGCCGATGCCCGCCCCGTCGAGCCGCTCCTCCAAGGAGGGGAGTCCGTGGCGGCGCAGCTCGGCGGCGAGGAGCGTGAGGTCGAAGGAGGCGTTGTAGGCGACGACGGGCACGCCCTGTGCCCAGTAGTCGGTCAGGGTCCGGGCGATCTCGTCGGCCACCTCCTGCACCGGCCGTCCCTCGGCGGCTGCCTGCTCGCTGCTGATGCCGTGGATCGCGGATGCCTGTTCCGGGATGTGGATGCCGGGGTCGGCGAGCCAGTCGCGCTGCCGGACCACCCGTCCGTCGTGGAAGCCGACGATCGAGGCGGTGACGATCCGGGCCTCCAGCGGATCGGTGCCGGTGGTCTCCAGGTCGAAGCCGACCAGTGGTTTCCCGTGCCAAGCCATCGGGTCCTCCTTACGTGATCTCCCCCGTGGTGCTGACCACCCTCGCACGCACCACTGACAACGTCCTCGACCGGCCCCGGTGCGGGCTCAGGAGACGGGCCGGGAGTCGAGCCAGACCGATTCGAATTCCTCCCGGTACGTCTCGAAGAGTCCGTGGTCCCCGTCACGGGAGGACTGGCCGTGCCGGACGACGTTCCGTCCGCCTCCCCGCAGTACGAGGACCGGGGCCTCCATGCCCCGGGCCCGGCGCAAGTAGGACTGGACGACGCCGACCCCATCGGCTCCGTCGCCGTCCACCAGGTAGGCGGTGAAGCGGGGGGTCTCGTCGAAGACGTGGATCTGGAAGGCTCCGGGGTCGCGCAGTTTCGAGCGGACCCGACGCATGTGCAGGATGTTCATTTCAACGGAACGGCTCAACTCTCCCTTTTTCAAACCGAGTTCGCGTTCACGCCGCTTGATGGCGCTGCTGGCGGGATTGAGGAAGAGGAGCCGGGTCCGACAGCCGGACTCGGCGAGCCGGACCATGCGGCGGCCGGAGAAGTTCTGCACGAGCAGGTTCAGGCCTATGCCGGTGGCGTCGAGGCGGCGGGCGCCGCCGAAGAGGTCCTCGGCGGGGAGCTGCCGCTGGAGCCGGACCCGGTCGGGGTGGACGGAGACGACGTCGGCGTACCGGTCGCCGACGAGGTCCTCGACCGCGTCCACGGGCAGCCGGTCGGCGGACGGCACGCCGGCGCCGCCGCCGAGGATCTCCAGGATGCGGGCGGAGGCCCGCTCGGACTGGGCGAGGACGGTGAGCGAGAGCGCCCGGTTGCGGGAGACCACGTTGCGCGTGACCTCCAGTTCGTCCAGGGCGAGTTCGACCTCGCGCCGGTCGTCGAAGTAGGGCTCGAAGCAGGGCCAGTGCTGCACCATCAGCTCGCGCAGCTGGGGCAGGGTGAGGAAGCTCAGCACGTTGTCGTCTGCGGGGTCGAGGAGGTAGCCCTTGCGCCGGGAGACCTCACGGACGGCGACGGCCCGCTGCACCCACTCCTGGCCGGCGGGTCCGGCCGCGGCCACCACCCACTCCTCGCCGTGCACCGGCTCGTACACGGGCCGCAGGACGGCGGCGACCACGGCCCGCAGCCGCTGCTCGACGAGGTTGAGCCAGATGTAGGCGCGGCCGGCGCGCTGGGCCCGGGTGCGGACCTCGCTCCAGGCCTCGGGCCCCCATTCGAGCTCCGCCCCTATCTCGACCGGCCGGGCGACGGCGACCGTGCCCGGCGGCACGGTCGCGCCCGGCGGCGCCTCCGCGGGGTCGGCCGGCCCCCCTTCGTGACCCGCGTCACCTGGGGGCAGCTCCAGACCTCCCGAGCTCACCCGCGCACCGCCTTCTGCTCCTGGACGCCCGTTCCAACCACTCCGACAACGATCAAGGAAGGGTACTCCGCGAGCGGGAGGCGGTGCAGCCGGATCGTCAGGCTGCTCGCTCAACTCCCCAGACCGGGGCGTCCGTTCTGGGAGGCGAGATCGGGCGGAGTGAGCGGATTCATAGCGGTTACGTCCCGGGGCACGAGCTGGAAGCCCTGCCAGTGGACCGGCATCGGCTGTTGGTCCTCGTCACGGGCGATGTGGTGGAACCCGATGTTGACCCAGACCGTGGGGCGGGTCAGGGTCTCGCCGTTGACCCAGGTGTCGACGCTGTCGCCGGCCGGGGAGGCGCAGCCCCCGATGTTGTTGCTCGCGAACCTCTCGCAGGCGCGGGACTGGGTGAAGTACACGTCGTGCCGGGTGAAGGCGCGACCCGCGTGGGTGTCGGTGTGGCCGGGTGCTATCTCGTACGAGCGGGCGTGGCCGTCGGCGTTCTTGCCGGTTCCGCTCACCACCCGCCACCAGCGCATGTTCTTGGCGTCACCGGCGAGTTCCTTGGTGATGACGGTGCGCTTGGTCTTCACGGTGGGCCCGCCGCCGCCGGTGGGCGTGGTGACGGTCGAGTCGTACTGTTCGATCCGGTCCTTGGTGGAGCCGTCCAGACCGAAGTCGAGCTTCCAGAAGATGTTGTGGGCGTGGCTGGTGGCGTAGTCGCGGGAACCCCTGCCGAGGGGCCAGCCGCGGTCGTCGGTGGCGTCGTAGTCGACGGGCGAGAGGCTGCCGGTGGCACCGACGTTGGCGCCGATGGTGCCGTCGGCGGTGAAGCGCCACTCGGTGATGTACTCGTACCAGCCGGTCTTGTTGACGGTGTACACGAGCAGGTCCTTGGCCTGTGCCTGCCAGACCTTGGAGCCGCCGTCACTCGCCATCCGATAGGCGTGCCCGCGCGCCCGCGTGGTGGTGCACAGGCCCTTCACGTCACCGACCTCGGGAACCTTGATGGTGGTGAGGGTTCCGCCGGGGCACTCGGCCGGCTTGAGGTTCTGCAGGCCCCAGCCGAAGCCGGCGCCGGTGAGGTCGTCGTACTCGGCTCCGCCGTCGTCGTACGGCACGTGGATCTGGGCCAGCCGGGCACTGTTGAGGACGGGAATGGGCACCCTGGCACCGGGCGGCTGGTAGGTGATCCGGTCGAGCACGAGCCCGGCGTCGATGTCGTAGCGCCAGCACATGCGCCAGGTGGTGCCGCCGGAGAGCTTCTGGGTGATGCGGTAGGCGGTGGAGCACCCGGGTTCGGCGGGTCCGGGGTTGCTCGTCGGGAGCGTGGGCGGCGGTTCGGGGAACCTGGTGGCGCCGGTGGCCGGCCCTGCCGCGGCCGTGGTGGTGGCCAGCAGGGCGACGGCGGTCAGGGCGGCGGCCCGGGTGCGGGTGCGCCGGTTTCGCGGGGTGGGCATGGACGGGGACTCCCTCGTGCGTGTCGCGAGTCGATGGGGAGGCGCGGCGGTCAGCCGACGCGGGTGACGGTCCTGGTGGAGAGGTCGACGATCAGGTCCCGGGCGTTGATCCAGGGCCCGTTCAGGACCTTGGTGACGAGCCGGACGCACCGGTGTTGCCCGCACCGGACGAGCTGTGCGGGCACTTCCGCCTCGCGGTAGGTGCGGTAGACGTCGCCGTTGAACCACAGCTGGTCGGGGGAGGTGAGCTGCTTGCCGGTGGCGTCCGCGTAGTCCTCCCTGAGTCCCTTGGCGAGCGGGCTCGCGAGGATCAGCTCCAGCGCCTCGCGCAGTTCGTCGGGGTGTGCGGAGGGCTGGACGCCGCGCCGTGCGACGGAGGACTCGACGGCGCCGGTGTCGAGGTTGACGGTCCGGACGATGAACTCGTCCCTCGCGTAGTCGTAGAGGCGGACCTCGGCACGGCGCGTCCCGTCGCCCGGCAGCGGGTCGGCGAGTCGGGTGCCGAGGCGCTGGGGGCCACGGGCCCCCGTGACGTCCCGCTGGGCGGTGGCCGGCGGGTTCAGGGCCAGTGCCTCGGCCTTCGCGAGCTCCTCGGTGGTGAGCGGGTCGCTGCCGACGCCCCGCCCGACCCCGGCCGCCGGCGGGAGGACGACGGCCGGCCGGGGAGCGGCGCCCTCGATCTGCTCGCCGGCCTCCCCCGTGCCCGGGCCGCCGGTCGCCCCGGGCGTGCCGCCGGCGCCGGCCGTGTCGGCGCCCGCCGGAGGACGCACCGCCACGGCGCCACGGTCGCCGCCCGGCGTGTCGTCCGCCCCTGCCGGGCCCGGCAGGGTGATGGCGACCGCGACGGCGGTTCCGGTCACCGCCATGGCCGCCCCCGCCACCACCTTCCCCAGGTGGCGGCGCATCATTTCGTACATGCTTCCCCCTCTTCCCCCCTCATGGTGAACGGTCACCCGGTAGGAGGGGGCGAAGTCCTAGGAGGTTGGGCCTCTTTCGGGCAGGATCTGGCCGAAGAGCACCCCAGAACCCGGACAGAAGAGGAAGAGTCATATCCATGCAGGTCTGGCCGGGACAGGCGTACCCCTTGGGCGCCACCTACGACGGAGCAGGAACCAACTTCGCGGTCTTCTCCGAGGCCGCCCACAGGATCGAGCTGTGTCTGCTGCACGACGACGGCTCGGAAACGGCGGTGGAGCTGCGCGAAACCGATGCGTTCGTGCGGCACGCCTATCTGCCGGGGGTCATGCCCGGCCAGCGGTACGGGTTCCGGGTGCACGGTCCGTACGCGCCGGAGCGCGGGCTGCGCTGCAATGCGGCGAAGCTGCTGCTCGACCCCTACGCCCGTGCGGTGTCGGGGCAGGTGAAATGGGGCGAGGCGGTGTACGGGTACCCGTTCGGGCGGCCCGACGCGCGCAACGACCTGGACTCGGGCCCGCACACGATGACCTCGGTGGTCGTGAACCCGTACTTCGACTGGGGCGACGACCGGCGCCCGCGCACCGAGTACCACCACACGGTGATCTACGAGGCCCATGTGAAGGGCCTCACCATGCTGCACCCCGACCTCCCCGAGGAACTGCGCGGGACGTACGCGGGGCTCGCCCATCCGGCGGTCATCGGCCACCTCAAGGAACTGGGCGTGACGGCGCTCGAACTGATGCCGGTCCACCAGTTCGTGAACGACCACCGCCTGGTGGACGCGGGACTCTCCAACTACTGGGGATACAACACGATCGGCTTCTTCGCCCCGCACAACGCCTATGCCTCCTGGGGTGACCGGGGCCAGCAGGTCCTGGAGTTCAAGTCGGCGGTGCGGGCACTGCACCAGGCGGGCATCGAGGTCATCCTCGACGTGGTCTACAACCACACGGCCGAGGGCAACCACCTGGGTCCGACGCTCTCCTTCCGGGGCCTGGACAACCCTTCGTACTACCGGCTCTCCCACGACCGCCGCTACCACACCGACACGACCGGCACCGGGAACTCGCTGCTCATGCGCTCCCCGCACGTGCTCCAGCTGATCATGGACAGTCTGCGGTACTGGGTGACGGAGATGCACGTGGACGGCTTCCGCTTCGACCTGGCGGCCACCCTGGCCCGCCAGTTCCACGAGGTGGACCGGCTCTCCTCGTTCTTCGACCTGGTGCAGCAGGACCCGGTGGTGAGCCAGGTGAAGCTGATCGCCGAGCCGTGGGACGTGGGCGAGGGCGGCTACCAGGTGGGCAACTTCCCGCCGCTGTGGACCGAGTGGAACGGAAAGTACCGGGACTGCGTGCGGGACCTGTGGCGGGGCGAACCGCGGACGCTCGCCGAGTTCGCCTCCCGGCTGACCGGCTCCTCCGACCTGTACCAGGACGACGGGAGACGACCGCTCGCCTCGGTCAACTTCGTGACCTGCCACGACGGCTTCACCCTGCGCGACCTGGTCTCGTACAACGAGAAGCACAACGAGGCGAACGGCGAGGGCAACCGGGACGGCGAGGGCCACAACCGCTCCTGGAACTGCGGCGTCGAGGGCGAGACCGAGGACGTCGGCATCAGCGAGCTGCGCGCCCGGCAGATGCGCAACTTCCTCGCCACCCTGATGCTGTCGCAGGGCGTGCCGATGCTCAGTCACGGCGATGAGTTCGGGCGGACGCAGGGCGGCAACAACAACGCGTACTGCCAGGACAGCGAGATCTCCTGGGTGCACTGGCCGAAGGAGAACAGCGAGGCGGAGGCCACGCTGCTCCGCTTCACCCGTGCGATGGTCCGGCTGCGACGGGAGCACCCGGTCTTCCGGCGCCGCCGCTTCTTCCACGGGCGGCCGGTGGAGGGCACCCACGACGAGCTGACGGACATCGCCTGGTTCACCCCCGAGGGCGAGGAGATGACCTCCCACGACTGGCAGGCGGCGCACGCCCAGGCGCTGACGGTCTTCCTCAACGGGAACGCCATCTCGGAACCGGGGCCCCAGGGCGAGCGGATCGCCGACGACTCCTTCCTTTTGATGTTCAACGCCTCGGCGAAGGAGCTGGAGTTCGTGGTCCCGGACAGCCACGGGCGCTGCTGGCGCATGGTGGTGGACACCTCCGATCCGGAGGGGATGCCTCCACAGGAGGGCCCGGAGCTCGCGGGCGGCGAGCGGGTGACGCTGGCGCCGCTCAGCCTGACCGTTCTGCGGAGGCCCGCCTGACGCTCCGCCCGGAAGGCGCGCGGGGCTCCGTCCCGACCGTCCACGACAGCAGCGCGCAGGCCACGGCAGCGACCACCGCCACCGCGAAGGCGGCGGGGGCGCCGTGGCCTTCGGCCAGTCGTCCCGATGCGGCGAGGGCGAGCGCCTGGCCGCCGACGATCCCGCTGGTGAGGAAGGCCATTGACTCGGCGAGCCGGGCGGCCGGAACGGCCCGCTCGGTGAGCCCGAAGACGGTGATCAGATGCGGGGCGTAGGCGGCACCGAGCACCACCACGACCGCGTACAGCCCGCCCAGGTCGTCCACGAACAGCAGCGGTGCGGAGAGGACGACGAGGCCGGTGGTGGCGGCGCGCCAGCGGGCGGCGAGGCCGATCCGGGCGGGCACGGCGGCCATGGAGAGGCCGACCACCGCGCTCATCACCCCCATGACAGCGTAGACGAGACCGGCCTGCGCGGGCTCGCCCAGTTCCTCGGTGAGGGCGGTGATCCCGGCCTGTGAGGCCCCGAACATGGCGCCCTGCAGGACCATGGTGCCGCGCAGGGCGTACGCCGCCCCCGGCAGCCTCGTCCGTTCGGCGGCACCCCTGCGGGTGGCGTCGGCACCCGTCCGGGTGGAACCCCCGTCCCCGCGGACGGTGGTCGGCACGAGCGCCCGGGCCGTCGGATGGAGGGCGAAGGCCGTCCCGCAGACGGCGAGCAGGAACGCCGCCAGCAGGAGCGCGACGGCCGGGTGGGCGAAGGCGGCGGCGAGGCCGACGAGCGCTGGCCGTGGCGGTCGGCGAGCCGGCCGACGACGGGGCCGGCGACGGTCTGTCCGGCGGCGAGCGCTCCGCCCGTGAGCCCCGCGGTGGCGAGCGAACCGCTCGTCTCGGCGACCAGGAGCAGGCTTCCGAGCTGGCACATGGCGGTGGGCAGCCGACCGAGGAAAGAGACGACCGGTAGGGCCGGTCCGAGCAGGGACAGCGTGTCGCGGTACGTCCGGAGCATCACGCGAACGTAACGCGATGCACACGAACGGGTGCATGGGGCGATGACACGGAAGCCCGCCGACGGGGTACGTACGTTCGCATGACCTCCCTCCCGGCCGTTTCCCCCCCTTCCGTCCTCCCCACCGCCACCTATCGGCTCCAGCTCCAGCCGGAGTTCCCCTTCGCGGCTGCCGAGCGCGCCGTTCCCCACCTGGCGGGGCTCGGGGTCTCGCACCTCCACCTCTCCCCCGTCCTGGAGGCGGTGCCGGGCTCGACGCACGGATACGACGTCACCGACCACCGGACGGTACGGGGCGAGCTGGGCGGCGAGGAGGGGCTGCGGGCCCTCGCGGAGACCGCCCGGAGGCACGGCCTCGGGCTCGTCGTGGACCTGGTGCCCAACCACATGGCGGCCTCGCCGACGCACAACCCCGCGCTGCGCGCCGTGCTCCGCGACGGCCCGGACTCCCCCTACGCCCGCTGGTTCGACATCGACTGGCGGGCCGGGGGCGGGCGGATGCTGCTCCCGGTGCTGCCCGGGCGGCTCCCGGAGGTGCGGGACCGGTTCCGGGTCTCCGGCGGTTCGCTGCACCTGGACGGGCAGGAGTTCCCGCTCCGCCCGGGCACCGGGGCGCTGCCCCTGGACGAGCTGCTCGACGCCCAGTGGTACCGGCTCGGCTGGTGGCGGCTCGCCCGCACCGAGCTCGGCTACCGCCGCTTCTTCACCATCTCGGACCTGATCGGGGTCCGGGTGGAGGACCCCGAGGTGTTCGCGGCGAGCCACGCGAAGATCGTGGAACTGGTCGGGGACGGGGTGATCGAGGGCCTGCGGATCGACCATCCGGACGGGCTCGCGGACCCCCAGGGCTATCTGGAGGACCTTGCGGCGGCGACCGGCGGGCGCTGTTGGACGGTGGTGGAGAAGATCCTCACCGGATCGGAGGTGCTGCCCTCCGCCTGGCCGGTCGCGGGCACCACCGGTTACGACGCGCTCCACCAGCTCGACGGGGTGTTCACCGATCCGGTGGGCGCCGATGAACTCGCCGATGCGTACCGGGACTTCGTCGGGAAGGCCGGGGACCGGGGCGGTCAGTGGGAAGCGACCGCGCGCCGCGCCGCGTACGAGGTGGTCGACCACGACCTGGCTGCCGAGACGGCCGCGCTGACCCGGACCGCGGAGCGGATCTGCGCCGCCGACCCCGCTCTCCGGGACCACGCGCCCTGGGCCTTGGGCACCGCGATCCGCGAGCTGCTCGTCCGGGTCCCGGTCTACCGCCCCTACCGGACCGGCGGCGCGGAGGTGCTGACCCCCGAGGCGGCGCGCGGGGCCAGGGCGGCATTCGCGGTGCCGGAGGAGGCCTCGGCCGTCGAGGTCGTCCGCGGCCTGGCGCTCGGCGAGCTCGGCGAGAGCCCCGAACACCGCTCGTTCCGGGCCAGGTTCGCACAGACCTCCTCCGCGCTGCGGGCCAAGTCCGTCGAGGACACGGCCTTCTACCGGTACGCCCCGCTGCTCTCGGCCAACGAGGTGGGTGGCGACCCCGGCCGCCCGGCGGTGTCGGTGGAGGAGTTCCACGCGTACTGCCTTCGGATCGCCCGGGACTGGCCGGGCACCGGCACCGTGCTCTCCACGCACGACACCAAGCGCAGCGCGGACGTCCGGGCCGGGATCGCGGTGCTCGCCCAGTGCCCGGAGGTGTGGGCGGACCTCCTCGCGGAGGTCGCGGGGGTGCCCGCGCCCGATCCGCACGTGGCGTGGACGGCCTGGCAGACGGCCTTCGGCTTCGGCACCCCGGATCCGGACCGCCTCGGCCCCGCGGTCCTCAAGTCCGTGCGGGAGGCGGGGCTCCGGACCAGTTGGACCGAGCCGGACACGGAGTACGAGCGTGCCGTGGTCGAGTTCGCGGCGGCGGGGCCCGGCAGGATCCCGCTGCGCACCGCTTCGGAGGCGGCCTTCGCCCTGGAGCCGCACATCCGGGCGCACGCGCTCGGCGCCGTGCTCGCACAGCTCACGATGCCGGGGGTGCCGGAGCTGTACCAGAACACGGAGCGGGAGTACCGGGCGCTCGTCGACCCGGACAACCGGGCACCGTTCGAGGTCGGGCCGGAAGACGAACGGACGGCCGTGGTCCGGGCGGCACTGCGCCTGCGGCGGGCCCACCCGGAGGCCTTCGGGCCGGACGGCACGTACGTCCCGCTCGCGGCGGAGGGTCCTGCGGCGGCGCACTGCCTGGCCTTCGCCCGCTCCGGTCGGGTGCTCACGGCCGTCACCCGGCTCCCGCTCCGGTTGGCCCAGTCGGGCGGCTGGCAGGACACGGAACTGGTGCTGCCCGAGGGCCGCTGGGTGGACGCCCTCGACGGGGTGCGGGAGTTCACCGGCGGTCCGGCGACGGAGCTCAAGCTGGCGGAGTTGTTCGCGGAGCGTCCGGTGGCCCTGCTCGCTCGGGCTGAATGAGCCGGCCCGCCACCGCCCGGGGCCCGGGGCGTGGCGGGGCGGGCCGGGGCGCTCAGCCGCCGGGGCGGACGATCAGGCTGCGCGGGGCGCGGGTGATCAACCCCGTGGGCACGGGTCCGAAGCCGTCGGCGAGACGCAGCCGGGGCATGGCCGCGAACAGGGCCCGCAGGGCGTACTCCGCCTCGTGGCCCGCGAGCAGAACCGCCGGACAGAACCCGGTCCCGTAGGTGAGCTGGCCCGCGTCGTCGCGGAAGGGGTCGAAGCGGTCGGGCTCGCGGAAGCGCTCCGGGTCCCGCCCCGCCGAGCCGATGAGCAGGGCGACCGAGGCGCCCGCCGGGACGACGCCACCGCTCGTCGGCACCTCGGCCCGGGTACGGCGGACGGCGACCTGCACCGGCGGGTCCCTGCGCAGCGACTCGGCCCAGGCACGGGCGACCAGCCCCGCGGGCGCGTCCCGAAGGGCCGCGACCTGGTCCGGGTCGGCCAGGACGTTCCCGAGGAAGGAGGCCAGCGCCTTCTCCCGCACGGCGATCTGGCCGCCGCACTCCCCCGCGAGCGCGCCGGCCGCCCGACCGCGGACGAGGCGCATCATGTCGCGGTAGGGCACGCCGACCGCGGCGGCGACGGTGCCGGCGGGCAGCCAGTGGCAGAAGTCGGCGACCAGATCGGCCTGCGGCCGATCGGCGATCCGGCGGGCGAGGACGTGGGCGGTGCGTTCGGTGACCGAACGCAGGGCCTCGACGTCGACGTCCACGTGGGCCCGCGCGCACGGCGGGTCCCCCGGCCGGTGTCCGTGGGTGAACCGGTCGTCGGTGAGGGCGGCTGCCACGTCCGCGTACCGACTGAGGACCCAGGCCCGGAGCAGGGGATCGTAGGTCAGCGGGAACTGCTCGCGCAGGGTCCGGTGGATTCCGTGCGGATCCCGCGAGGCCCCGGGGTCGAGGGGGCTGGGTGCGACGGTGCGTCCGCTGGGCGCCCCGGGCCCGTCAACAGGCCGCTCGGCCACGGCCCGCACGCGTCCGGGGACGGTCGATACGAACGGGGTGCGTGCGGAAGCACTGCTTCCCGGCTTCCCGGGAGGAACCGCCGGAGCCATCGACGGAAGTCGGCTCCAGGGGTCTCCGGACGGTGCGGGCCGGCTGCCGCCCGCGCTCCGGTTCGACTCGTGGTCGGGCTCGTCGCTCATCGTGCCCCCTGTCGATCGGCGGTGGGTACCGCGGCCGGAGATCGTGGCGCGCCTCCCCAGCCCATCATCGAGTCGCCCACACCGCCCGCCGCACACCGCCGAACGGGTGAACCGGTGCGAGTCTTCGACGTCGTGTTCCTCAGTTCTGCGAAAGCCGGAACGACATCTGCCCGAAACCGACCACGTCCCCGGGCCGCACCACCACGGCGCCGGCCACCCGCCGCCCGTTGACGGTGGTGCCGTTCGTCGAGCCGAGGTCGCGCAGCACCCACATCCCGTCCTGCAGGGAGAGTTCGGCGTGCAGCCGGGAGGCGGTCTCGTGGCTGAGCCGCAGCCCGTTGACCGGGTCGCGGCCGATCCGCAACGGGTACGGCCCGGGGCGCGGGAGCAACAGCTTCGGCAGTCGCTCGGCGTGCCAGGCCCGCCCGATCCGCGCCGTGAACGCGGACATCTTCCCGACCGCACCCACCACCCGCCGGGACCAGGCTCCCTCGACCCGCAAGTCAGCGGTGAGGAGCGCGAGTTCATCGGGTCGACGGGCCGTCAGCACGCGCTCCATCCGGAACAGGAAGGTGTCGTGCGAAAGGCGGCCCTGGGCGGCGCCCTCACGGAGCAACACCAGCGCACGGTCCCGCTCGGCATCGGTGAGCCGAGGGGAGTTCGCCGGAAGCTCGAAAGGGGTCGTCACGTCTGCGATTGTCGACCTGCTGCCCCCGACGTGTCCAGAAGCGCCCCGGACCTGGGAAAATCCCTGGCCCGGTCGCATCGAGGACACCCCTGCGGTCCGCCGTCACCGCCCGGATCCGGGTGGTGACGGCCCCGGGGAACGGACCGACCGCGGCGACCTCCACCCGCACGGACCGCGTCGCGTTCGAGTGCGCGATCAACCACGTGCGGAATGCGCCGGGCGCGTCGGGGTCCCGGCTGCCAGGATGGTCGCGGTGTAGTCAGCCGCCCGCCGGCTGGTCCGTCGACGAGGGGATTCCCGTGCTCTTCGAGGTGTGGGCGCCGAGCGCCCGTGACCGGGTGACGCTGGAGCTGAACGGCTCGGACCACCCCTTGGACCGGGACGCGGAACGGGACGGTTGGTGGTCGGGCGTGGCGGCCGCCGAGGACGGCGACCGGTACGGCTTCTCCCTCGACGGCGGCCCGCTGGTGCCCGACCCGCGCTCGCGCCGACTGCCCGACGGCCCCGACGGCCTGAGCGCGGTCGTCGACCACTCGGCGTACGCGTGGCGGCACGAGTCGCCGCGACTGCGGCTGCGCAGCGCCGTCCTGTACGAGCTGCACGTCGGTACGTTCACCCCGGAGGGCACCCTCGATGCGGCGAGCGCCCACCTGGGGGAACTGGCGGGCCTCGGCATCACCCACGTGGAGCTGATGCCGCTGTGCCCGTTCCCCGGGGTGTGGGGTTGGGGATACGACGGGGTGGCACCGTGGGCGGTGCACGAGCCGTACGGCGGCCCCGGGGCTCTGAAGCGCTTCGTGGACGCGGCGCACGGGCTCGGCATGGGCGTGGTCCTCGACGTGGTGCACAACCACCTGGGCCCGTCCGGCAACCACCTCCCCTCCTTCGGCCCGTACTTCACCGAGACCCACCACACCCCGTGGGGCGCGGCGGTGAACCTGGACGCACCGGGTTCGGACGAGGTGCGGGCGTACTTCCTGGGGAGCGCGCTCGCCTGGCTGCGGGACTACCGGATCGACGGGCTGCGGCTCGACGCGGTGCACGCGCTCGCCGACACCCGGGCGCTCACCTTCCTCGAGGAACTGTCCGCGGCCGTGGACGAGCTGGCGCGGGAGCAGGGGCGGCAACACTTCCTGATCGCGGAGTCCGACCTGGCCGACCCCCGCACCACGACCCCCCGGGCACTCGGCGGTCTGGGGGTGCACGCCCAGTGGAACGACGACTTCCACCATGCCCTGCACACCGCCCTGACCGGCGAATCGCAGGGCTACTACGCCGACTTCGCACGTGCCCCGATGGCTGCGCTCGCCAAGACGCTCACCCGCGTCTTCTTCCACGACGGCACCTACTCGACCTTCCGGGGCCGCCACCACGGCCGGCCCGTGGACCGGGAGCGGACCCCTGCCCACCGCTTCCTGGGCTACGCACAGACCCATGACCAGATCGGCAACAGGGCGACCGGTGACCGCCTTTCGGCTTCCCTCTCCCCCGGTCTGCTCGCCTGCGCGGCGACGCTCGTGCTCACCGGGCCTTCGGTACCGATGCTGTTCATGGGCGAGGAGTGGGGGGCGGGCACTCCGTGGATGTACTTCACCGACCACACCGATCCGGAACTCGCGGAGGCCGTGCGACAGGGCAGACGGAAGGAGTTCGCGGCGCACGGCTGGGCGGAGGAGGACGTCCCCGACCCGCAGGAGCCGGCCACCCGTGACCGATCGGTCCTGGACCGCGGGGAACGGGAACGGGACCCCCACAAGCGGCTGCTGGCCTGGCACCGCCAGCTGATCGCCCTGCGCCGCACGCTGGCCGATCTGACGGACCCCGATCTGGCGGGCGTGAAGGTGGCCTTCGACGAGGAGGCCCGCTGGTTGGTCTTCCGGCGCGGGGACCTGCGGGTGGCGGTCAACCTGGGCATGGAGCCGGTGGCCGTCCCGCTCGGCTCCAACGGCCGCGACCGGGTCCTGGCCTCCTGGGACCCGGTCGACGCCCCGACGGCGGACGGCGTCCTCCACCTCCCCGGTGAGTCGGCGGTCGTCCTCACGGACGGCTGACGACCGATCACCTCCCGGGGCGCACGACGTGTTCCCGTTCCTGTCGCCGAAACGGTCGCGGCCCGCGGTCCGCACCCGGCTGGGGTGCGGGGCCCGGGGTCGTGCCGGACGCGGGGCACCGGGTGGTCGAGGAGTTCCCGGAACGGATCGCGGCGCCGGTGGCTCGTGCCGGATAGGGGGTTACTCGACGATCGCCATCTCGTGCGGGGTGTTGTTGAAGCGGCGGCGCCCGCCGTCCTCGGTGGCCGTGACGATGTCCTCGATGCGGACGCCGAAGCGGCCCGGGAGGTAGACGCCCGGTTCGATGGAGAAGCACATGCCGGGAACGACGGGCAGCTCCTCGCCCTCGATCATGTAAGGGGGTTCATGGGTGGTGACGCCGATGCCGTGGCCGGTGCGGTGGATGAAGTGCTCGCCGTAGCCGGCGTCCGCGATGACCTTGCGGGCCGCCCGGTCGATCTCCTGGCAGGCGACCCCCGGTCGCACGGCCTCGAAGCCGGCTTGCTGGGCCTCGCGGACGAGGTCGTGGATGCGGCGCTCCTCGTCGGTGGGCTCGCCCACGTGGACGGTGCGGGTGGTGTCGGAGCCGTAGCCGTGCTTGAGGCCGCCGAAGTCGAGGACGACCATGTCGCCGCGCTCGATGACCCGGTCGCCGGCCTCGTGGTGCGGGTTGGCTCCGTTGGGTCCGGAACCGACGACGGTGAAGTCGACCCGCGAGTGGCCGAAGCCCAGGAGCAGGGCGGCGAGGTCCGCGGCGACGTCGGTCTCCTTGCGGCCGGCGAAACGGACCTTGAGGATCTCGCCGTACGCCTGGTCGGCGGCGGCGCCGGCGGCGGCGATGCGGGCCAGCTCGTGGGCGTCCTTGACGGCGCGGAGCATCGGCAGGGCATCGGTCAGGGAGACGTACGACGTGCCGGGCAGGGCCTTCTGGAGGCCGAGGAGGTGCATGGCCCAGGCGTTGTCGCTGATGCCGATGCGACTGCCCGCCGCGCCCCCGGAACCGCGGGGAGGGCCGGAGGCTTCGAGGAGCGGGGCGGTGAGGGCGTACGGGTCCTTGCCGTCGGTCCAGTCGCGCAGGGTGAGGGCGGCGGCCCCGGGGGCCTTCTCGGCGTCCGGCGCCTCCAGGGTCGGGACGACGAGGACCGGCTCCCGCCCTGCGGCGAGGACGAGGACGGTGAGCCGCTCGGTGATCGCGGTCGGCCGGTAACCGGTGAGGTAGACCAGGTCGGGGCCCGGGGCGACGAGGACGCCCGCGAGTCCCGCCCCGGCGGCGGACTCGGCGGCCCGTGCCATCCTGGCCCGGTAGTCGTCCGTGGTGAAGGGGACGAACTCCTCCGTGGGGTCCGTGCTCGACATGGGGCTTCTCCTTGGCGTCCTCGTCCGGTGCGACGTACAGCATCCTGCCGGGCGGGGCCGGGGGGCGCGAGCGGATCAGCGGCGGTCGGGCCCCTGGGCGATGAGGCGTTCCAGCAGTTCGTGGAAGTCGTCACCCACGACGATCCTCAGGTCGCCCCGCTCCTCGTCGTGCTCGCTGAGCTGGGTGAGGGTGCCGCCGCGCCACCAGAAGACGTAGGGGCTGATGGCACCCGGCACGTCCTCGTACCCGGAGGCCGCGAAGGAGGCCATCGCGCCGAGCGCCGGGATGATCGAGGTGTCCCGGATGGGGTGGAAGGCGAGTTGGTGCCGGAACGGCAGGGCGACGAGGGCGCCGTGCTCGCCGAGCGGCAGGCCGGTGACGCGCCGGACGACGCCGTCGAGGTCGAGGACGCGGCTGGCGGTGTAGAAGGAATCGCCGAGGATGACCTCGAAGCACATGCCGTCGGCGTCCCGGACCGTCTCGTGTTCCTCGACGGGCAGTCCGCGCAGGTTGCGCAGGGCCCGGTCGCGCAGCTGAGCGTGGTCCCCGAGCCGTTCCAGTGCCTCGTCGGTGAGCATCATGACGCTCTCCGGGAGGTCGAGGGCGAGGATCTCGTAGAGGCCGGGGGCGACGGTCCTGGCGTAGCCGAAGGAGGTGGCGTCGATCCCGTCGCCGCTGACGACCCGGGGGTAGAGCTGGGCGCGGATCTGTTCGGGCGGCAGGGTGTCGAGCGCGGAGGGGCCTTCCATGGCCCGGACGACGAGGCCGACGTGCCGTTGGATCAGACCGGGCCAGATGCGGGAGCCGCGCCGGTCCTGGTGGCAGACGGCGGCGAGGTTGTCGAGGCCGAACCGTCGGCCCTTGTCGTCGACGACGTGGTCGGCGTAGACGGTGACTTCCAGGCCGAGTTCGGCGAAGGTGGTGCGGACCCGGCCGCGGAAGAGCGCGGCCTCGCGCTGGGAGAAGTACGCGAACTCGGGGTCCCTCGGTGCGTCGTCGCCGTCCCGCCTGGGTCCTCGTCGCAGCCACCCCACACCCGTCCGCCTTCCCTCGCCGTTGGGCACAGGGTAGCGACTGCGGGTGTCAGCTCTTGAGCCGTCCGGTGAACTCGGCCACCGGACCGTGCGGTTCGCGGTGGACGCCTGCTGCGAGGAGGAGTTCGGTGCGGTGGACCAGTCGGGGCTCGACCAGGGGGACGACGACCGCCCCGGGGCAGCCGTCCGTCGCGGGGCGCGGCAGGAGGGCGAGACCGTGCCCGGCGGCGGCGAGGGCGGTGAGGGTGCCGGTGTCGGTGCCCTCGTAGCGCAGGGCGGCGCGGAAGCCGTGCCCGGCGGGGCCGCCGTGGACGGTCCGGAGCCGGTCGAGGGGGATGCCGGCGGCGGGCGCGTCCAGCCAGCGGGCGTCGACGAGGTCGGCGAGGCGGAGTCCGGGGCGGGCGGCGAGCGGGTGGCGGGCGGGCAGGACGACGACGAGCGGCTCTTCGGCGACGCCGGTGGCGGTGAGCGGGGCGACGTCGGGGAGCGGAAGCGGATCGCTGGGCGCGACGACCCCCTCGACGAGTCCGGCGTCGGCTTCGCCGGTGGCGACGGCGGCGGGCACCAGGTCGCGGGGCAGCGCGCGCAGGGTGACCGCGGTGGTGGGCAGGGCGGCAAGGGTCCTCGGGGTGAGTGCCAGGGGGGAGGCGGCGATGCTCAGGGCGGTCCGGGGTGCGGCGGCGAACCGGTCGAGGTCGGCACGGGCCGCGTCCAGGCGGAGCAGGAGCGGCCGTGCGTGTTCGAGGAGCCGCTCGCCCGCCGGTGTGGGGGCGACGGGGCGCCGGGTGAGCAGCGGGAGTCCGAGGTCGGCCTCCAGGGCGGCGATGTGCTGGGACACCGCGGACTGGGTGTAACCGAGTTCCCGCGCGGCTGCGGAGAAGGACGCGAGTCGGGTGACGGTGACGTAGGTGCGCAGGAGGTGCGGGTCCATGCCGGGTCGGCCGCTCAGGACCCGTCGGGGGCGGTGAGGAGGGCGCGGGCGTAGTGGGCGAGGGACCGGTTGTAGCGGGGCAGTAGCGGTGCGAGGGCGCCGAGGGCGAGGGCGGTGGCCTCCCGGTCCCGGCCGGTGTCGGCGAGGGCGAGGGCGAGGAAGGCGTCGACGGCTCCGGAGAGCGCCCGCTCGTCGGCGTCGAGCCGGTCCTCGGGGAGGGCGCGCTCGGCGGTGAGGAGTTCGACGCTGCGGTCGGGGCGCCCGAGGTTGCGCAGGCTGCTGGCGAGCTGGATGACGGCCCGGCGGCGGCGCAGTCCGGTGAGGCCGAGGTCGAGGGCGCGCCGGTAGAGGGTGACGGCTTCCTCGGGCATTCCGGTGGAGTCGTGGGCGGCGCCCCGTTCGAAGACGGCGGCTGCGTCGTCGGCGGACCGTTCGGCGGCGAGCTCGGCGACGCGGGCGCGGAAGTCCGCGGGCTCGTGGTCGTCGAGGTGCTCCCAGAGGGCGGCGATCCGGGACTCCCAGTCGCGATCGTTCGTCATGCGCGTCACCCTATCGAGATCGACATCAGCATGCGTGATGGAAGGTGCAGGAATCATCATTGGACGTGAACGGGGAGTGCCCCCAGCATGGTGGCCATGAGCGCTGACGCACCCCCTCCGCACGTCCCCCGGATCGCCCTGATCGGCGACCGTTCCCCGCACGTCCGCTCGCACGTCCGGGTCCCGGCGGTCCTGGATTCCCTCGCCGAGCGGGACGGCCTGGTCCTGGACGCGTACTGGGTCCCGACCCCCGATGCGGAGGCTCCGGGGGCGGTGGAGGGCTTCGACGCGGTGTGGGTGCTGCCGGGCAGCCCGTACGCGAGCGAGGCGGGTGCGCTCTCCGTGATCCGCACGGCCCGCGAGGGCGGCATTCCGCTCCTCGGCAGCTGCGGCGGCTTCCAGCACGTCCTGATCGAGTACGCGCGGAACGTCTGCGGTCTGGAGCGGGCGGCGCACGCCGAGGCCGATCCGGCGGCGGACCCCGCCGACCTGCTGATCGCACCGCTCGCCTGCTCGCTCGTGGGCCACGAGGGCGTCGTACGGGTCGACGCCGATTCGCTCGCCGGCGCGGCACTCGGCGCGGAACGGACGACCGAGCGCTACCACTGCGCCTACGGCCCGGACGGGCGCCATCTGGACACCCTTCGGAGCCACGGTCTCCGCTTCACCGGCACCGACGAGGAGGGTGGGGTCAGGATCGCGGAACTCCCCTCGCACCCCTTCTTCCTGGCCACCCTCTTCCAGCCGGAGCTGTCCGGCGACGGCACCCGCCCGCATCCGCTGATCCGCGCACTGGCGACGGCGGCGACGCGGCACGCGGGCGGCGCCGTCCGCGGAACCGGCGGGCCGGCGGCGCCCGCCGCCGGAGTCGACCTCATCCGATGCCGAAGTACGTCTTGACGCCTCCGAGCATGAGCTGGATCCCGATCGTGGCGACGACGAGGCCACCGAACCGCGTCATGAGGGCCGTGGTCTGGGGAGACGGGTTCATCCGGTCGGCCAGGAGCAGGTGTCCCACCGGAATCAGCGCCACGGTGATACCCACCGCGATGAGCGCCGCGATCGGACCGGACCAACCGCTGCCGGAGGAGGAGATCGTGATGACCGCCGTGATGGCGCCCGGACCCGCCATGAAGGGAATGGCGTAGGGCACCACGATCGACTCCTCGGCCGACTTCGGTCCGGGATCCTGGTGCGCACGGGCTCCTCCCTGCGCACGCGTGGGCGCACCGCCGAAGAGCATCTCGAAGCCCATCAGGGCGAGCACCAGACCACCGGCGATTCCGAAGGCCCCCAGGTCGATGCCGACCAGATCGAGCAGTTCCTTGCCCACCAGGGCCGCCCCGCCCAGCGTGACCGCGATGGTCGTCATGATCCGGCCGACGTACTCGCGCCGCCGCTCGGGCTCGTCCTCGGTGAGCAGCCGGAAGAAGACGCCGCGGAGGAAGGGGTCGACCAGGAACACCAAGGAGATCGTTGCCTGGACCGTGAGCTCCACCGTGCTCATGCATCCCTCCCGCAGAGTGACGGAGCGGCTGTCGTCGGGCGCACCGTGCCCACGGCGCCGGCCGGCCTCCCCATCGTCCCGCCGGCCGTGCCCCCGCGCGACCGGACCGCGACGGCAGGGGGCTCCATCGGCCGGGGGCTTCCGGGGGCCGTCGGGACGGCCCCCCTTCAGTCCATCCTCACGATCCGATGCGCACGGTCCCTGCCGCGGGCCACCAGGCGGGCGTTGGCCTCGTCGGAATCGCGGACCCAGCGTTCGGCACGGTCCCGGTCCTTGCCGAAGCGGACGTGCCGCTCGACGAGCCGGGGGACCCTGCGGCGGGCGTCCAGATCCAGGTACCAGGCCTCGTCGAGGAGGGGCAGGACGGCGGCCCAGGCGCCCCGGTCGTGCAGCAGGTAGTTGCCCTCGGTGACGACGAGCGGGACCTCGGGCCCCACCGGCACCGCCCCGGCGACCGGCTCCTCCAAGGAGCGGTCGAACGCGGGCGCGTAGACGGTGGTGCCGGGGACGGGGGTGCGCAGTCGGGCGAGGAGCGCCACGTATCCGGCGGCGTCGAAGGTGTCCGGCGCGCCCTTCCGACCGGCCCGGTCGAGTCGCTCCAGCTCGACTCCCGCGAGGTGGAAGCCGTCCATCGGCACGAGGACCGCGAGCCCGTCGAGGCGGGCGACGAGCCGTGCGGCGAGCGTGGACTTCCCGGCTCCGGGCGCACCCGCCAGCCCGAGGATCCGCCGGGTTCCGGGCACGGCGAGTTCCCGGGCGCGAGCGGCGAGCCGGTCGAACTCCCGTGCGTCCATGCGGGGCATTGTCGCACCCGGAGCCGGAGCCGGAGCCCGGCAGCGGGACCGGCCACGGGTCCGGGCCACGGCGCGCCCGGCACCCGCACGACGCTCGACCGCACCGCCCCCGGCGGGCGGAGCACGACCCCGTGGCCGTCCGGCGCCAGCGGCCCGACGGACCGGAGCGGTTTCCTCCACGAGAGGCGGGGACCCTCGGCCGACCCCTCTCCCCTCCCTCCCCCGGACCCTCGTTCGCACCCTCCATCCGGCGAGGGTCGAAGTCGCGACGACGCGGGTCGACACGGATGGATTCCTGCTTCTTGCCCGTATTACGTTGGGGCAATGTCGTCCATCGCACTCGTCACCCTCGTCGTCCGTGACTACGACGAGGCCATCGCCTTCTACACCGACGCCCTCGGCTTCGACCTGGTCGAGGACACCGACCGCGGCGACGGAAGCCGCTGGGTCGTCGTCCGTCCGCGTGGCGCAGCGGGCGTCGGCGGCCTGGGCAACGCGGGCCTGCTCCTGGCCCGCGCCAAGAACCCCGAGCAGGAGGCCTCGGTCGGCAACCAGACGGGCGGCCGGGTCGGGTTCTTCCTCCACACCGAGGACTTCGCCCGGGACCACGCCCGCATGGCGGAGGCCGGGGTGACGTTCTTGGAGGAGCCGCGCCACGAACCGTACGGCTCGGTCGTCGTCTTCGAGGACCTCTACGGAAACCGCTGGGACCTGCTCCAGCCGGCGGCGTAGCACCGCTGGACCGCCCGGTTCCAACGGACCGCTCGATTCCGCCGGCTCCGGCCCTCGGAAACCGTGTGCCAGGATGCGTGCACCTGCCATCCGTCTTCGCGAGGAGCGTCCGCCATGAGCAGCACCCCCTCCGGCTACCTCTCCGGACTCTTCTCCCTCGAAGGGCGCACGGCCCTGGTCACGGGCGGCAGTTCCGGCATCGGCCGGGCCGTCGCGGGTGCCCTGGCCCGGGCCGGGGCGAGCGTGGTGGTCCTGGCCCGCAAGGAGGCCGGACTCATCGCGACCGTCGACACGCTGACGGCCGACGGGTGCCGTGCGGCCTGGGTGAGCGCCGACCTGAGCACCCGCGAGGGCATCAAGGCGGGCGCGGAGGCGGCCGCGGCCGTCTTCGGCGAGCCGGACGTCCTGGTGAACTCGGCCGGGATCAACCTCCGTCCGCCGTTCGGCGAGCTGGGCGAGGAGGTGTGGGACACGACCATGACCGTGAACCTGGAGGCGCCGTTCCTCCTCGGGCAGCGGTTCGGTCCCGGGATGGCCGAGCGGGGCTTCGGGCGGATCATCCACGTCACGTCCCAGCAGGCGCACCGCGCGTTCGTCCAGAGCGGGGCGTACGGGGTGTCCAAGGGCGCCCTGGAGTCACTCGCCCGTTCTCAGGCCGAGGCCTGGTCCCCGTACGGCGTCACCGCCAACACCCTGGTCCCCGGCTTCGTGATGACCCCGCTCAACCGGCGGCTCTCCTCCGACCCGGAGAAGGTCGCCGCCCTGGCCTCGCGCACGATGGTCGGGCGCAACGGCCTGGCGGAGGACTTCGCGGGCGCTGCCGTCTTCCTGGCGAGCGCCTCCTCGGCGTACGTGACGGGCCAGTCCCTCTTCGTGGACGGCGGGTTCTCCGTCCACTAGCGCATCGGGCGACGTTCGCCCTGCTCACGACGGCGCGAGGGCGCTCGTCTTGGGCATGTTCGTTCCGCCAGATGACGGAGCAGCAGATCGTGCTGCCCTGCTCCTTGTGGCTGGCGTGGTCGGTGCCGTCGAGGGTGAAGTGGCGCAGGGCCGTGAACCGAGCCTCGATCCGGTTCAGCCACGAGGGGTTCCGGTCGGGGTGCAGGCGACTTCAGCGTTGTTCGCCTCGGCCCGGGCGGCCACCCGGCCGCACCGCTTCGCAATCAGGTGCGGCACGTGGTCGTCACGCACGATCGCGATGCGTTTCCCCATGGGGCGCAGGGAACGCAGGCAACGGCAGAACTCCGGGAACCTCGGGCTTCCATGGAATCTGTCATGTCAAAACAATGACCATTTGGGCAGTTCCATCGTCCACTCTCGCTGCTCTGCGGTATCCGGGACAGCGAGCCCGCGGGCCCGTTCGATCTGCTGCCAGGAGGTGTCGGGATCGGCGCCGTTGAGGATGAGGAGTGCGGCGGCGAGGAGGGATGAGCGTCCGATGCCGGCTCGGCAGTGAGTGACGACGTGTGCGCCTTCGTGCAGCTGTTCGGCGAGTCCGTGCAGGGTGGGCAGGACCGTGGTGCGGTCGGGGACGGTGCGGTCGGGGATGGGTACGGCGACGAACTGCAGCCCGGTCGTAACGGCTGTCCCGGGTTCGTCTGCGAGGCCGAGTTCGTCGAGTTCGGTTCCTGTGAGCGCGCAGACCAGGATGTCGACGCCGCAGTCCTTCAGGGCGGTCATCTCGTCCCCGAGCCAGTCGTTGCCGCGGGGTCTGGCCATCGTGCTCAGTCGCCCCGGAACGAGGCCGCGCTCGTGCCCGCCACGGTGTCGGCGGCCGGGCGTGTGGCGTCCCTGGCCGACCGGGTCGGAGTCGCGCCGGCCTACGGTGTTCCGCGATTCTCCACGCGCACACGTTGAGCCACGTGATCATTCTGGATGCCCGAGCCGTTTCTGGCGGCCGATCGCAGCCCACGGCTCCTATGCTTCGAGCATGGATCGTTCTGAGGACGTCCAGCCCGCGTTCTGGGACGCCGGCAGCGACTACGGGGTGCAACAGCCACTGACCGACCAGGCCGTGCGGGACGCGGAGTGGCTGCTCGACGTCACGCTCCCGGGCTCCCTGCTCGCTCTGTTGCGCGTTCGGAACGGAGGCCTGGTGACAGGCGCTCGGAACGCTTTTCGAACAGACGGACCGACCTCCTGGAGCGAGGACCACGTTCCGTTCGACCATGTGGTGGGCATCGGGCACCGCGAAAGCACGGTCTCGCTGCTCGACGGTCCCTACCTGGTCGAGGAATGGGGTCTGCCCTCGCCCGTCGTGCTCCTCTCGGGCGACGGGCCTTGTTGGATCGCGCTGGACTACCGGGGGTGCGGTCGACACGAGGAACCCTCAGTCGGGTGGTTCGACGCCGACTTCGGCGTGGAGTTGGCCCTCGCCGCGGACTTCGGCTCCTTCGTCGAGGGCCTCACTTCCGCCAGCAGCTTCGACTGAAGCGCCACCGGGACACGTGCGGCTGACCTCGCAAGTGGCAGGACCGTTCCCGCCCGCGTCAGGGCGGGGCAGGGCAGGCGTTGTCTGGTGCGGCACTCGGACGGGCCCGTCAGACCGGGGTCGCCACCCAGCGCGCGAAGGCGGCGGCGCAGGCCTCCAGGGCCTTCGCCGTGGGTCCTGACGTCGCCGACGGCGCGGCCGACAGCATCAGGGCGGAGGGCTCGGTCCCGCACCCCACCGTCACGTCACAGGTCACCGTCGACGACGGGCCCTCCGTGCCGGGCGGGGCGGACACCGTCAGGGTCAGCGCGCAGGACCCCGGCCTGGCCCCGGTCCCCTCGATGCGGGCGGTCATCGCCTCGACGAGCGGCTCGGCGTTGGCCTCGAGCGCTCCCGGGCGCAGCGGGAACTCCTCGTCCACGGCCACGACGCCGACTCCCCGAAGGGTGGTGGCCCGCAGGTGCACGGCACGGGCGCTGAACACGCCCGTGCCGTGCAGGACGTAGATGGCGACGAGCGCGGCCCGCACCGCCGCACCGAGATCGTGCGCCTGGCCGGGCAGCGCGTGGTGGTGGCGGGGCGGGCGGAGCCGTGCCGGGGCGAGGCCGTGGGCGAGCGCCGTCAGGCCGTCGTGGGCGGTCTCGCCGAGCAGCCAGGGGCCACCGGGGCCCAGCATCAGGAGCCGACCGTGCTCGTCGACCGCGAGCGGCGCGTCCGTGTCCGTGCGGCCGAAGGGGAAGAGCCGCACGCCGAGGGAATCGGCGAGCCGGTTCAGATGGGGGACGTCGTGGCGGGCCTCGCGGGGGTCGACGACGCCGCCGATGGCGGCGACCTGCTGTCCGCCGGAAGCGACGGGCAGGACGGTGAGGCCGTGGAACTCGCGCAGGGCCCGCTCGGCCGCGGGGAAGGGCTCCGCGCCGACGGTCGCCATGACAAGGACCGCGAGCATGGCGGCGTCCCCGGCGTCGCGCCCCGGTCGCCAGCCCGCGTCCGTCAGTGCGCCGGTCACGTCCGGTCGTGGAGGACCGTGACGCCCAGACGGTCGAGGAGAGCCGTGCAGGAGCGGCAGACGTCTGCCTCGGTGCCGTGCTCGGGGTCGCCGTGCGGGCGGATCTTGCGGGCAACGACCGCCGCGCCCGCGAAGTGCGGGACGGCCTCGTCAAGGGTGGCGGCGCGGCCGTCGCCGCGGTGTCGGTCAAAGCCGAAGAGCTCGTCGGAGATGAGCGCGGATTCGGCGCAGTAACCGACGAAGGGTTCGCGCAGGGCCGGTGGGAGTCCGTCGAAGAACTCCCGCACGGCGGGGTGGAGTCGTGGCTCGTCGTCACCGGCGAGGTTGGTGTGGCTGGTGATGGTTCCGTGGATGAGCAGCGAGGCCGCCGTACCGGGGATCAGGTCAGACAAAGTAGTCCTCCGCGTCCTGCATGGGGGCGTGGGCGAGGGCGATCATGGCCTCGTACTTGTCGGCGCCCATGTAGTAGGCGCCGGTGTGGTGCAGGTAGAAGAACCGGCCGCGCTCGTCGATGAGCACCGGCGACCCCTCCGAGCCGTCGAGACCGACCGGAAAGAGCCGCACGCCGAGGTCGCGGCTCAGTTCGGCGACCTCGGCCGGCGTGGACCGGTAACCGAGGTACGGGGTGAAGTAGAGGTGGTCCTCCCGTGCGGCGTCGATGGTGAGACGCAGCCCGCCGTGTTCGGCGAGGAAGGAGGTGGCGGCGGCGAGGGGCTCCACCGGAAATCCCGCCTCCCGGTACTGCCCGGCGATCTCCTCGACCATCGCCGGTACGGTCTCGGCCACGTCCCGCCCGGGGAACCAGCCGTTGTCCCGGAACCAGACGTCGACGTCCTCGGGGGTGTTCAACTGCGGCATGTGCGCTCCTTATCCTGCGTACGCCGTGACGCCGGCCATGTCCATGGCTATCGCGCAGGACCGGCACGGCGGCTTGTACTCGCCGTGGCCGAGGGGATGCGGTTTGATCTGCTCACCGATCTGCACGCTGTAGACCTGCGACCCCTTCATGGCGTCGCGGACCTGGTCGGCCGAGGTGATCCCGGTGCCGTGGGGGTCCATCTGCCGGAGCCGGTCCGAGACCAGGTTGGCCTCTGCACATTTTCCATGACCTGCGCCGGGGAAGCCGCCCTCGGCCTTGATCCGCTGGTCGACCTGATCGTAGATCGACTGCATCGCCGGATGCAGGTCGGGGGTCTTCTGACCGGCGCCCTTGGTGGTGCTGGAGTGGCTGGTGACGACCCCGTCGTGGAGGAGGCTGCCGGAGCAGGAGCCGTCGAGCAGGTTCGTGCCGGGCGGGAAGTGCGTCTTGGCGAGGTCGATCTGGTGCTTGGGGTCGTCCGGGTTGTTCGGGTCGGCCTTGCGCGCCTTGTCCGCGAGGTCCCGGGCCTCCTGGACGAGGGCTTCGCGCTGCTGCTCGGGCGTGAGGTGACTGACGTCGAGCGGATCGGTGCGGTGGTGCCTCATGTTTCCGGCCGAGCTGCCGTGCCAGGGCGGGGCCGGGGTGATGCGCCTGCCACCGGGGTCGCCCCCGGAGCCGGAACCGCCGTTCCCACCGCCGTTCCCACCGCCGCCACCGCCACCACCACCGGTGCCGCCGCCCTTGCCGTTGTCGTGGTCGCCCTTGCGCTGGCGGGCGAAGCGGTCACGGAGGCCGTCGTCGGTGTTCTTGTGGTCGACGGAGATCTGCTTGACGACCTTGGGCAGCGTCTGGCCGACGTGGTCGCCCATCGACTTCGCGGCCTTGCCCAGGGCCTCCATCGCCTTGTCGGCGATCGGGTCGATCGCGTCGGCGATGGAGTCACGCCCCCGGGTCCGGCCGTGCGCGGTCTTCGCCTTCGTGAGTTTGCCCGTCGTCTTGCCGTGGATCCTCACGCTGACGCCGTCGAGCTGGGTGGACGCGCGGGTGTGCTCGGCGTGCTCGATGTGCAGGTCCTTCAGGCCACTGCCCTTCGAGCCCCCTCCGCCACCACCGGCCGAAGCCAGGTGCAGGGCGTCCTTGCCGGACTGCACCCCGTCCTTGAACCCGTCCTTGCCCGCTTTCCCGGTCTGATCGAGGTCCACCCCGTCCTGCAGGCCGATCGCCATCGCACCCAACTGCACGACCAGGTCCGCCGCCATGCCCTCCAGGGCCGCCACCGCCGGCTCGGTCATCGCCGCCACGACGTATCCGACGGCCTCCTCCACGCACTCCTTGATCAGCCGCTTGATCACCTCCTGGGTGGCCCGCATGGCCCCCGCGCCGATCAGCGCGGACAGACCACCGGTGACGGGGATCAAGGAGAGCGCGATGCCCGCCTCGGAAGCGAGGTAGCCGAGCTGCACCACCGCCGCGAGCTTCATCGCCTCGATCGCACCGGCTGCCGTGTCCAGGCCGCCAGCGATCGTGCGGGCCGCACCCGCGATGTCCTTGAAGTGCTTGCCCCTGACCTTCTCCCAGTGCTCGCCCAGCGCGTCCATCGACTCGCCCTGTCCCGAGGACAGCAAGCGCTCGAAGTGGTTGTTCGCGAGCTGGCCGTCGTCCTCCAGGTCGTCCGCGAACTCCCGCAGCGCGTCCGCCATCTCGCGGTACGCGTCCTCGTCGACGTTCGGCCAGGCCACACCGATCAGATCCAGCAGGGTGTCGGCCCAGTCCGGAACCGTGACAGCCATGTCCGCCCCCCGATGCAGACCGTTTGCAATCCACAACAGTCATACCACGGGGGGCGGCTGACGAGCCGTCCGGTTCAGCCCTCCTCGGACTCCAGACGCAGCGAGATCGAGTTGATGCAGTAGCGCTGGTCCGTCGGGGTCGGGTAGCCCTCGCCCTCGAAGACATGGCCCAGGTGGGAGCCGCAGCGGGCGCAGCGGACCTCGGTGCGGACCATGCCGTGGGAGGTGTCCGCGAGCAGCTCGACGGCGGAGCTGTCCTTCGGGTCGTAGAAGGACGGCCAGCCACAGTGCGACTCGAACTTCTCGCTCGACGTGAAGAGCTCCGCACCGCAGGCACGGCAGGAGTAGACGCCCTTCGTCTTGGTGTCGGTGTACTCACCCCGGAACGCGGGCTCGGTGCCGGCCAGCCGGAGCACCTGGTACTCCGAAGGGGTCAGCTCGGCCTGCCACTCCTCGTCCGACTTCTCGACCTCGTACGCCATCGTTCGTCCACTCCCTCAGTTCGACAGACGGGCGAGGATCTTCGGACCGAGGTCCGTGACGTCGCCCGCACCCATGGTGAGAACGAGGTCGCCCGGTCCGGCCATTCCCGCGATGACGTCGGGAACCGCGTCCTTGTCGTGGACGGGGGTCACATCGGCGCCGGCGGCGCGCGCCGCGGCGATGATCAGCTCGCTGGTGATGCCGGGGATCGGGTCCTCACGGGCCGGGTAGATGTCGAGGACCACGGAGGCGTCCGCGAGGGCCAGCGCGTCTCCCATCTCCTTGCCCAGCTCCTGGGTGCGGGAGAAGAGGTGCGGCTGGAAGACCACGAGGAGGCGGGCGGCCCCGGCGGCGCCGCGCATGGCCTCCAGGTCGGCGGTCATCTCGGTGGGGTGGTGCGCGTACGAGTCGATGACCTGGACGCCCTTGGCCTCACCCTTGAGCTGGAGGCGGCGGCCGACCCCGGTGTAGGCGGTCAGCGCCCGGGCGAGCTCGGCCGGGTCGATGCCGACGCGGGCGCCGGCGGCAAGGGCCGCGGCGGCGTTGTGGGCGTAGTGGCGACCGGGGACGGAGACGGTGAAGGTGTGCTCGACGCCGTCGAGGAGGACCGTCACCTCGCTCTTCATCCCGTTCGGGACGATCTTCAGGATGCGGGCGTCGGAGTCCTCGGACTCGCCGACCGTGACGACCTCCAGGCCCTCGCGGTCCGCGACGCGGCGGGCCAGCTCGCGGGCGCCCGCGTGCTCGCCGACGACCAGGGTGCCGCCGGGGCGGATCTTGGCGGTGAAGGCCTCGAAGGACTCGTAGATCTCGTCCATGGAGGCGTAGTTCGCGTGGTGGTCCAGCTCGACGTTGAGGACGATCGCGACCTCGGGGTCGTACTTCTGGAAGCTGCGGTCGCTTTCGTCGGCCTCGGCGACGAAGACCTCTCCGGAGCCGTGCCGGGCGTTCGTGCCGGGGCCCGCGAGATCGCCGCCGATGGCGTACGAGGGGTCGAGGCCGAGTTCGGTGAGGGCGACGGCCAGCATGGAGGTGGTGGTCGTCTTGCCGTGCGTGCCGGCGACGGCGATCGCGCGCAGGCCGTCCATGAGGGAGGCGAGCGCGTCGGAGCGGTGCACCACGGGGACGCCGAGCTCGGCGGCGCGGGCCAGCTCCGGGTTGTCGGCGCGGATGGCGCTGGAGACGACGACGGCGGAGGCGTCGTCGGCGAGGTGCTCGGCGGCGTGGCCGATGTGCACCGTGGCGCCGAGGGCGCGCAGCGACTCGGCGGTCGCGGACTCCTTGGCGTCGCTGCCGGCGACCTTGGCGCCGCGCTGGGCGAGGATCTTCGCGATGCCCGACATTCCGGCACCGCCGATGCCGATGAAGTGCGGCCGTTCCATGGCGGCAGGGATGGCGGGTGCCATGCGGATCTCTCCCCGGGGTGCGTGGTTCTGGAAGGTCCCAGCCTAGTGGTTCCGGCCGGTCCCCCGGCGGGCGGCGGGTCCGTGGCCACGCCCCCGGCGAGCGGCGGGTCCGTGGCCGTTCCCCCTGCACGGGGCGCGGCCACGGACCGGCCGGTCAGCTCGCCGTCATGCGGCGGTCACTCGCTGTGTGCGAAGAGCTTGAGGACGGGTACGCCGACCTTGTGGCGGGCCCGGGAGGCCCAGTCCCGGTGGAAGAACTCCTCCACGTAGTGCGGGGCGGTGAGCACGATGACCTCGTCCGCCTCGGACTCCTCGACCACCGCCTTCATCTTGTCGAGCGGATGGTCCTCGACCACCTGGCCGACCGCCTGGCAGCCTGCGTCCCTCAGCGCCTGGAGCGAAGCCTCCAGGGCCAGCTCGGCGGGGCCCCTGGCCTCTCTGCCCTCCGGTTCGTCGCCCTCGCGGGTCGCTTCCTTCAGTTCGCCCATGGCGACGTCGTCGATGGCACGCAGCAGTACATCGGCCTGGTCACCGCGCGGCTGCATCAGGACGATGAAGGACACGCCCTCGTCGCCGTGCAGCGTGGTGACGAATTCCACGTCGACGGACGTCAGGGGCTTCTCGATCATCAGAACGCTTGTGAACACCTCAGGAGCCCTTCTGCGGAAACCATCCTTCCCCGTGCTGGCACGGGGTCTGCGACAGTAAGTGTGCCCAGCGGACGGTAAGCGGAACGACAAATTCCGCCGATTGTCAGATCCGACGGTAGCGGGTGAAGAGGAAGCCGTCCTGCTCCAGCACGGAAGCCACCTGGAAGCGTGTCGGAACGGCCACCGAAGGGCCTCCGGCGATCCGCTGCGCATCGCCCGCGGTCATGGTGGGCGAGATCGTCAGGCAGAGCTCGTCGAGGACGCCGGCCGCCACGAACTGCCCCAGCAGGCGGGGGCCGCCCTCGGTCAGCTGACGGCGCAACCCCCGTTCCGCGAGCACCGCCACCGCCCGGGCCGGCGCCACCCGGGCCCCGTCCCCCGCGAACAGCACCACCGCACCCGCCTCCCGGGCCTCCCGGATCCGCTCGACGGGAGCACCGGAGCCGGTGAGGACCAGGGTCGGCACCAGCGGCTCGGTGAAGAGGGGCAGCGAGAAGTCCAGGTCGAGGGAGGCGCTGACGACGGCGATCACGGGGGCCGGCCCCTGCCCCGCGGCGGCACGGCGGGCGGCGAAGGCCTCCCGGGCGCGAGCAGGGCGGTACCCCTCAAGGCGAACCGTTTCCGCACCCACCACGACCACATCGGCCAGCCCGCGTAGGACTCCGAAGACCCGCATGTCCGTCTCGGAGGAGAGCGGCTGGGAGCGCCCCTCGTGCTGACCGGCGCCGTCGAGCGAGGACACCATGTTGGCCCGCAGCCACGGAGCGTCACCCTCGGGGTAGGCGTAGGCGTCGGCGAGCGCATCCAGGGACCACTCCCCGGCCCCGGGGGCGGGACGGGCGACTCCGGCAGCGGCCGGGGAGGCCGTCTCGGGAGCAGCCCCCTCGACGGCGTCCAGGGCTGTCATGTCCGTCACAGGAAACAGTCGTCGCATCCTGGCAGTCTGGCACGGCGCTTACAGTGGGGAACTGTGTCGACCCGTACCCTCACCGAAGCGGCTTCCCCCGAAGCGGCCCCGCTCTCGCTCTGCTCCCGAGAGCCCCACGTGCCCGCCGACCGTCTCGTCGCGGAGATGGTGCCGCCCCCGCGCTTCGACTCCGTGCGCTTCGACACCTACCTCCCCGACCCCAACCAGCCGAGCCAGACGGAGGCGGTGGAGGTCCTCGCCTCCTTCGCCGAGGGCCTCGGCGGCGCGCACGCCACCGGCTCCGGGAGGCGGCGTTGGTTCGCGAGGAAGCCGGCCGCCCCGAGCGGCCCGCGCGGGGTCTACCTGGACGGGGGGTACGGCGTGGGCAAGACCCACCTGCTCGCCTCGCTCTGGCACGCGACCCCGGCGGAGCCGGCCCTGAAGGCGTTCGGCACCTTCGTCGAGCTGACCAACCTGGTCGGCGCGCTCGGCTTCCAGCAGACCGTCCGGACGCTCAGCGGACACCGCCTCCTCTGCATCGACGAGTTCGAACTGGACGACCCGGGCGACACCGTCCTCGTCTCCAGTCTCCTCAGCAAGCTGGTGGAGGCGGGCGTGGCGCTCGCCGCCACCTCCAACACGCTCCCCGGCAGGCTCGGCGAGGGCCGTTTCGCCGCCGCCGACTTCCTCCGCGAGATCCAGGGCCTCTCCGCCCACTTCCGGCCGTTGCGCATCGACGGCGAGGACTACCGCCACCGCGGCCTGCCCGAAGCCCCCGCACCCCACTCCGACCAGGTGGTCACACAGACGGCGTACGCGACGCCGGGTGCCTCCCTGGACGACTTCCCGCACCTGCTCGCCCACCTGGCCAAGGTCCACCCGAGCCGGTACGGCGCCCTCACCGACGAGCTCAGCGCCGTCTGCCTGACCGACGTCCAGCCGGTCCCGGACCAGTCGACGGCACTGCGGCTCGTCGTGCTCGCCGACCGGTTGTACGACCGCGAGATACCCGTGCTCGCCTCCGGACTGCCCTTCGACCGGCTCTTCAGCGACGACATGCTGAACGGCGGCTACCGCAAGAAGTACTTCCGGGCGATCTCCCGGCTCACCGCGCTCGCCCGCGACGCGAAGGGGCTCGTCGCGCAGTAGCTTGGGGCCGTACCCGATCGAAAGGGATCCACCATGGCCACCGTGCGTCACGCCCACACCGTCTGGCAGGGCGACCTGCTCAAGGGGTCGGGCGTCGTCACCCTCGACTCCTCCGGTCTCGGTTCGTACGACGTCTCCTGGCCGGCCCGCGCCGAGGAGCCGAACGGCAGGACGAGCCCCGAGGAGCTCATCGCGGCGGCGCACTCCTCCTGCTTCTCCATGGCCTTCTCGAACGCCCTGGCCAAGGCCGATGCCCCGTCGATCCGACTGGAAACCAAGGCGGACGTCACCTTCCAGCCGGGCCAGGGCATCACCGGGGTCCACCTCACCGTGCGCGGCGAGGTACCCGGCATGGACGAGGACCAGTTCAAGGCGCTGGCCGAGGACGCGAAGAAGAACTGCCCGGTCAGCCAGGCCCTCACGGGCACGACCATCACCCTCACCGCCGAACTGGCCTGACGTCGGGCCAGCGGGCGCGCCACACGGGGCCGTTGCGGCCCGCATGGTTCGTCCCCGCCACCGTGCGTGGTACACACATGCGGGTCACGCGTCACATCTGCCCTGTCCTCCCCCGTGGCCTCGGGCACGGGGGTACCCCCACAGGAAGTGGGTTGTTGCCCCATGTCCGCAACACGACGTCAACTCCTCTCCCGTGCCGGTGCGTCCGTCGCCGGCATCGCCTTCGCCGGGTCCGTCTCCGAACTCTTCGCCGGCACCGCCTCGGCCGCCCCACCGGCCCGGGGCGGCTACGGTCCCCTCGTCCCCGACCCGGCGGGCCTCCTCGACCTTCCGGCCGGCTTCCGCTACCGGGTCCTCTCCCGGGAGGGCGATCCGCTCCGCTCCGGCGAGGGGCCCGTCCCCAGCAACCACGACGGCATGGGCGCGTTCGCCGGCCGTCGCGGCCGGGTGCACCTCGTCCGCAACCACGAGAACCGGGTCACCGCGGAGATCGGCGTCCCCGGCGTGCCCGGTCTGACCTACGACCCGGGGGGCAAGGGCGGCTGCACGGTCCTCGAACTCGACGGCCGCAACGACGTCCTCGGCGAGCGGGTCGCCATCGCCGGCACGGCCGTCAACTGCGCGGGCGGCCCCACACCGTGGAACACCTGGCTGACCTGTGAGGAAACCGAGGACCGCGCCGGCACCAACGGCTATGCCAAGGACCACGGCTTCGTCTTCGAGGTCGACGGTGCCGACCCCCGGCGCACCGGAGCCGTCCCCCTCACCGCGATGGGACGCTTCCAGCACGAGGCGGTCGCCGTCGACCCCGGGACCGGCGTCGTCTACGAGACGGAGGACGCCTTCGAGCATCCCTTCGGGCTCTTCTACCGCTTCCTCCCCCGCCGTCCGCTCGGCGGCACCGGCTCGCTGCGCGCCGGCGGCTCCCTGGAGGCCATGCGGGTGCCCGGCGTGCCCGACCTCTCGGTCGTCCAGGAGCCCGGGACCCGCTTCGACCGCATCGAGTGGGTGCCCGTACCCGACCCGCTGGCGGCCGGGACCCCCGTCCGGCACCAGGACTTCGGCCCCCGGGGCATCACCCACGCCCAGAAGCTGGAGGGCTGCTACTGGGGAGGACGGGCCGTCCACTTCGTGTCCTCCTTCGCACGGTCCAAGGACGGCTCGGCGGCCACGCACTTCGGCCAGGTGTGGAAGTACGAGCCGCGCGGGCGCCGGCTGACCCTCGTCGTGGTCTTCGGTCCGAGCACCGACGTACAGCTCCCCGGCGAGTCACCGGACAACATCTGTCTGGCGCCGACCGGGGGGCTGATGGTCTGCGAGGACGGCGGTGGCGCACAGCACGTCTTCGGGGTGGGGGCGGATGCCGAGGTGTACGCGGTCGCCCGGAACGCACAGGCGCTGACACCGACCGCTGCCGCGGCGGACGCACCGGAGTGGGGCGAGTTCGCGGGCGTCACCTTCTCCCCCGACCGGAGCACGATGTACGTCAACTGCTACGTGCCCGGCACGACGTTCGCGGTGACGGGCCCGTGGCGCTGAGCCGACCGCACCGGGCTGCTGCCGGAGGGCACCGCCGGCGCTTCCCCGCCCGGTCCCGTACCGCCACGGGCAGCAGCCCCACCGGCGCCACACCGACCGCCTCCGCCCGGGCCCCGTTCCTCCACCACCACGCACCCGGCAGACGCACGAGTGCGGGTTGCGGGGTTCCGGCGGAGGATCGGGGGAGGAGCAGCGGCACGGCGGGAGGAACCCGGGGTGGCTAAGAAGAGCGACGAGAAGGAGCGGAAGGGGCCGGAACCCTCGCTGCGCGAGGTCCTGCGGCTTCCCGCCGGCGAGCGGATCGACCTCGCCTCGTACGGCACCAGGGCGACCCCGGCCGGCCCCGACGACAAGGCGGCGGGACTGGCGGCCACCGCCGCGCTGGGTCCGTACCTCGCCGCCCTCCAGGAACGCCTGTACGCGGCGAGCACCGCCGGCGACCGCCGGCGCCTGCTCCTCGTCCTGCAGGGCATGGACACCAGCGGCAAGGGCGGCACGGTCAAGCACGTCATCGGCCTCTTCAACCCGTCGGGCTGCCGCATCCGGGCCTTCAAGGCCCCGACGCCGGAGGAGCAGGGCCACCCGTTCCTCTGGCGGATCACGAAGGCGCTCCCCGAGCCGGGCGAGATCGGCATCTTCGACCGCTCCCACTACGAGGACGTCCTCATCGCCCGGGTCCGCGACCTGGCCCCCCGCCCCGAGATCGACCGCCGCTACGGGCAGATCAACCGCTTCGAGGAGTCCCTCGCCGAGGACGGGGTGACCATCGTCAAGGTCTTCCTCCACCTCTCGTACGAGGAACAGCGCGCCCGGCTCCTGGAGCGCCTGGACAACCCGGAGAAGCACTGGAAGTTCGCCCCGGGCGACATCGAGGAACGCACCCGCTGGCCGGCGTACCGCAAGGCCTACGAGCTGGCGCTGGAGCGCTGCGCGACGGACGGGGCACCGTGGCACCTGGTCCCGGCGGACCGCAAGTGGTACCGCAACTGGGCGATCAGCAAGCTGCTGCTCGAACACCTGGAGGCACTGGACCCGAAGTACCCGGCGGGGGACTTCGACGTGGACGAGTGCCGACGGAGGCTCATGGTCTCGTGAGCGGCGCGGCACGGACGCGAACGGGTGCCGCCCGGCGCATGGACTCGACGGTGGCTGCTGCCAGGTCACGAGCATTTAGCACTTTGATCGGATAACTTCCGGTCGTGATCAATTCTGTACGGAAAATGGCGACGCTGGGACTTCTGGGCGCCGCCCTCGTCGGCTGTGGCAGCGGCACCACCGAGAACCCGGCACCACGGACGCACACCACCGTCGCCGGCACCCCCTCGCCCAAGGCCAGTGCTGCCGCAGCCGGCCCCAAGCCCGCACGGCTCCCCGCCGCCCCGCCCACCCTGGCCCCCGGAGCCGACGGCCTCACCCGGGTGTACACCCACCGTGCGAAGAGCACCGAGAAGGTCGTCGCGCTCACCTTCGACGCCGACATGACGGCGGACCAGGGCCCCCGGGCCGCTCGCGGCGAACGCTTCGACAACCCCGGGCTGATCGCGACCCTGCGCGGACTCGAGGTGGACGCGACGGTCTTCATGACGGGCCGCTGGGCCGAGGAGTACCCCGACCAGGCCAAGTCCATCGGGAACGATCCCCGCTTCGAGATCGCCAACCACTCGTACAGCCACTACGCCTTCGCGTCCCCCTGCTACGGTCTCCCGACCGTCGCCCCGCCGGACATGGCGGCCGACGTGCAGCGCGCCTTCGACGCCTTCCGGGACGCCGGGGCCGTCAACGTCGTCCCGTACTTCCGCTTCCCCGGCGGCTGCTACGACGACGCCGCCCTGCGCTCCCTCGCCCCCGCCGGAGTCACCGCGATCCAGTGGGACGTGGTCAGCGGGGACGCCTTCGCCGAGGACGCGGACGCCGTCGCCCAGCAGGTCCTCGACGGGGTGAAGCCCGGCTCGCTCGTCGTCATGCACTGCACCCGCAGCGCCGCACCCACGACCGAGCGGGCGGTTCGCCGGATCGTCCCGGAGCTCCGGGCCCGCGGCTACCGCTTCGTGAAGGTCTCGGAACTCATGGGCAGCTGAGGCGCACGGACCCGGCCGGCACCGCGGACCGGCTCACTCCAGACGCGCCGTGGCACGGCAGGCGAACACCGCCGTCGCCCCCGCGAGCAGCAGTGAGCCCGCACAGGCGAGCCAGGGCGGGTCGGCGGTCGTCACACGGGCCCCCGTGACCAGGGCGGTCATGGCGTGCTTCGCCGGGGAACCGGTGGTCACGAACGCGAGCAGCGAACCGAGCACGAGGGCCGTCACCGACCAGCCGGGGGGCCCGAGGAAGGGGCGGGCGGTCAGCGCACCGACGACGGCACCCGTCAAGGCGCAGGTCAGCGCCGCGAGCAGTCCGGTGACGAGGGCGGCGGGGGCCGGGACCCCGCGCCGGTCGCCGAGGGCCGTCACCCCGAGGACGGCAACCGCACCGACCAGGACCGGCCATGCGGCCCCCACGAGGAGCGCGGCGAGGTGTGCGCGCGCCCGCCCGGCCGCCGCTGCGACCACGCTCCGGGCGGCGGGGGGTTCTTGGGTGAGGCAGATCCGCACGGCCCAGGCGGTCACCGGAAGCAGGGCGGCAGCGGTGAAGCCGAGTGCACCCAGCACCGGTTCGCCCGCCCGGACGCCGACGCCGACGAACGCCGCGTACAGGAGCAGCGGGGCCAGCCAGCGTTGGGAGCGGAGCAGCAGACCCGACTGGTAGCGCAGCAGCGCCGTCATGCCCGTACGCCTCCGGTGTCGAGGTGGTGGATGTGCCAGGAAGCGGCGAGGAGCACCCCCAGAAGGGCGTCGGAGTGCTCCGCGTCCACGGTGAGGACGGTGGTGCCGTCGGGTCCCGGAGCGGTCGTCGGATCACCGGGCAGCCGCACGGGCAGCGTCCGGCCGCCGGAGGCCCGGATGCTGACGGAGGGTCCGGGAGCGGGAACGGCGGGGGCCGGGAGGGCGGGGTCGGGACCGTGCGGATCGGACGGCCGCCCTTCCGGCGGCCGGTTCCGCCCCGCGGGCCCCGGTGCGGCGCCCGCTTCGCCCCGGACTCCCGGCACGCTCCGCACCCGCCCTCGCACCACTCCGTACACCACGTCCGCCTCGCCCTCCAGACGGCGCGGGTCGTGGTCGACGAAGACCACCGTCGTGCCCGCCGCGAGGCGTTCGCGCACGGCAGCGTCCAGGACGGTGCGGGCGTCGGGATCGAGCCCCGTCCAGGCCTCGTCGAGGACCAACAGCGCCGGATCCGCAAGGAGCGCCTGGGCCACGGCCACCTTCTGGCTGGTGCCCTTGGAGAGTTCGGCAAGTGCCGTTCCGGCGTGCGTGCCGACGGCGAAGCGCTCCAACCACTCCCCCGCCCGGGTCCGTGCGGCGGCCCGGTCGAGACCCTGGACGCGCCCGAGGTGGACCAGGTAGTCGACGGCGGTGAACGGCAGTGCGGCGGGAAAGCGCTCGGGGACGTAGGCCGTACGGGCCGGGCGGCCGGTGACGCGGCCCTCGCCGGGCGCATCGATCCCGGCGAACAGTCTGAGCAGCGTGGACTTGCCGCTGCCGTTGGCGCCCACGACCCGGACGAGAGCAGCGGTCGGCAGCTCCAACGACACCTCCCGCAGCACCCAACGCCCGCGCGGCCCGTGTCGTCGTCCGACCCGTTCCAGTCTCACGTCCGCCTCAGTGCGAGGAGCTCTTCTGCGGGGTGAGCTCACTGGGGCGGACGATGACGAAGCCCTGGCCCTCCAACCTGAGCTGCACCGCCTCGCCGGAACCGCCGCGGATCATCGAGCCGAGCGACTGGGAGCGGTGCAAGGAGGTGCGGAGCTGCTCGCTCCAGCCGACGACCGCATCGGTGTCCACGTGCACCGGGGCCTGCGGAGCGACGGGAATGATGATCGGGCTGCCCTCGCACATCAGGGCGATCTTGCCGTAGCCGGTGAAGACGGAGTTGAAGAGGCCGCCGCCCACCATGCCGGCGCCCTTCACGGTGTGGATGTCGTAGTGGAGCGTGGCGTCGAAGCACAGCACGTTGCGGCCGTTGACGGTGAAGGACTCACCCTGCTCGATCTCGACGATGAAGCAGTTCTGCGCCTCGTGCGCGAACCAGGCCTCGCCCCGGCCCCGCACGGCCATCAGCGGCAGGCCCTCGCCGGTGACGGCCCGCTTGAGCAGACCGCCGATGCCCTGGCCCTTGCGCTCGAACTGGAGGTCGCCGCGAAAGGCGATCATCGAACCCTGACGGGCGTGCATCTCGCCGTCCACGACGTACTTGACCGACTTGGCGTTCTGGAGGGTCATCCCCGGAAAGGTCGCGGCCTCGGCAAGGTGTTCACCGGCAAAAAGATCGCTCTTCATGGAGGGCATCCTGGCCCGGAGCCGATGCTTCCCACAAGAAGCCGCCGTCAGGCCAGTGGCAGACTTGCGGGGTGAGCAGCAAAGAGACCGATCTCCGCGACGAAAAGCCCCAGTTCGTCCTACCCCTGGTCGTCCGGATCGAGCGCGACGCGCCCCCGGCCCGTACCGACGCCCTGGAGACCGCGGCGCGCGCCGTCCTGGAGATCCTGACCGACGACCGCTCCCTCGGCGACGGCGAGTGGGCACGGGCCATCACCGACTGGCAGGACGCCCGGATCCGCAAGGTGGTGCGCCGGGCGCGCGGTGCGGAATGGCGCCGGGCGGGCACGCTGCCGGGCATCACGGTCACCGGCACGACCGCGGAGGTCCGGGTCTTCCCGCCGGTCCCGCTCGATGGCTGGCCCAAGGAGCTCGCCAAACTCCAGGTGTCGGGCACCGACCTCGACGACCCGGCCGCCCCCGGTGCCGTACCCGAAGGAGCGGCGGTGCTGTGGCTCAATCCGGAGCTGGACATGTCCGCCGGCAAGGCGATGGCGCAGACCGGGCACGGGGCCCAACTGCTGTGGTGGGCGATGTCGGACGCCGACCGGAAGGCGTGGCGGGAGGCGGGCTTCCCCCTGGCCGTCCGCACGGCCTCCCCCGCGGACTGGCCGGCCCTGACGGCGAGCGGGCTGCCGGTCGTCCGTGACGCGGGCTTCACCGAGATCGCCCCCGGCTCCTGCACGGTCGTGTCCGAGGGGGGCCCGCGCTACGCCCCGCGCCTGCCGCGGGCCTGACCGACGGCCGGGCCCGGCGGCTCCTGAGGGGCCACGACGAGGGCCGAAGCTCAAATGAAGCTCTGAAACCGGGCCCCGTGGGGTTCGGACGTCGCCGTCGGGGCCATCAGGTGAGGACTGGGGACCGAAGGAGGGGGACATGACGGAACTCGGCATCGGCATGGGCTGGCGTCCCGAAATCGCGGAAGCGGTGGAGGGGCTGCCCGGCATCGACTGGGTGGAGGTCGTCGCGGAGAACATCTGCGCGGACCATCTGCCCGACTCCCTGATGCGACTGCGCGGGCGGGGGGTGACGGTCGTCCCGCACGGCGTCTCGCTCGGGCTCGGCGGTGCTGACCGACCGGATCCGGCACGGCTCGCGGCGCTCGGGGAGAAGGCGGTCGCCCTGGGCGCGCCGCTGGTCACGGAACACATCGCGTTCGTGCGGGCCGGGGGGCCGCTCACCGCGACCCCGCTCCTCGAAGCGGGTCACCTGCTGCCCGTTCCCCGGACCCGGGACGCGCTCGACGTGCTCTGCGAGAACGTGCGGATCGCGCAGGACGCGCTGCCCGTTCCCCTCGCCCTGGAGAACATCGCGGCCCTGGTGTCCTGGCCGGACGAGGAACTGACGGAGGGACAGTTCCTGACGGAACTGGTGGAGCGCACGGGGGTGCAGCTCCTCGTCGACGTCGCCAACCTCCACACCAACCGCGTCAACCGGGGCGAGGACCCGGCACGGACGCTGTCCGAACTGCCGGTGGGAGCGATCGCGTACGTCCACGTGGCGGGCGGGGTCGAGCGGGACGGCGTCTGGCACGACACCCATGCGCACCCGGTGCCGGGGGCGGTCCTGGACGTCCTCGCGGACCTCGTGTCACGGGTCGCCCCGCCGGGGGTTCTCCTGGAACGGGACGACGACTTCCCGGCCGCGCAGGAGCTGGCCGGCGAGTTGGAGGCGATCCGGGCGACGGTGACGGCGGGCACGCGTTCCGGTAGCGCGTCGAGGGGCGTGCGGCGCGGAGCCCCGGGGACGGCGGGCGCCGCCCGCGACCCGGGTGCCCGTCCGTCGGCCGCCGACCGCACACCGCTGCTCATCGGTGCCGGTGCCCGCGCCTCGGGCGGGCCGATGCCGGGCGCCCGGGTCGTGCCTGCTCCCGCGCCGGCCCCCGTGCCCGTACCGGTGCCGCAGGAGGGCGCGCGCCAGCGCCTCGCCGTCGCCCAGGCCGCCCTCCTGTCGGCGCTGGTGGCCGGCACCCCCGTGCCCGAGGGCTTCGACACCCGAAGGGTCGGCGTGCAGATCCGTGCCCTCGCGGCCAAGCGGGCCGGGGTGGTCGCGAAGGTCGCACCGGAGCTCCCGGAGATCCTCGGCCCCGGATTCCGGCCCGCGTTCCTCGCGTACGCCAGGTCCCGCCCGATGGACGGCGGTTACCGCCGCGACGCGCTCGACTTCGCCGCACACCTCCTGCTCACCGGACCCCCGGAGGATCCGACGGCACGCCGCTTGCTCACGGAATGGTGGCAGGACCGTTCCGGCAACCGCCCACCGGGACGCGCCACCCGGCTCGTACGGGCCGCACGTCACGCACTCGCACGGAGATGACCATGGGCTTTCTGATCGTCCTCATCCATCTCGCGGGCGTCGCCGGCATCGCCTTCCTCGTCACACGGGTCGTCCGGACGCGCCGCGGGGTCGACGGCCCCGTCCACGACCGCTACGAGGTCGCCTTCCTCACCGGCGGTCCCGCCAGGGTCGCGGACACCGCCCTCGTCTCCCTCCAGGCCGACGGCAGGCTCGCGATCGGCGGCCCCGGCATCGTCGCCGTCGTCCGCTCCACCGCGCACGACCCGGTGGAGCGCGCGGTGCTCCAGGAGCAGGCCGCCGCCCCGCACGGTTCCCTCCCCCTCCTGCGCACGGCCGTGATGCGGCATCCGGCGGTCCAGGAGATCGGCGACGGCCTCGCGGCGCGCAAGCTGGTCGTCGCCCCGGCGACGCGGCGGACCACGGTCCGCTGGAGCGGGGCCCTCGCACTGACCGCGCTCTGCCTCCTTCCGGTCTCGATCGTCTTCACGGCGGTCGATTTCGCGATCGACCCGGAGTTCCGACTCCCGTTCGTCATCAAGGTGCTGCCGGTGCTGCTCGCCGCGGGGATCACCGGCATCGTCTGCGGGTCACTCGGCTCCCGCCACCTCACTTCGGCGGGCCGGCGGGCGACCTCCGCCTACGGACGGGTGCACGGGAGCATGGCGGACCCCGCCCTTCGGGTGGCCCTGCACGGGCCGCGGGTCCTGACGGACCCCGCGCTCCGGGAGCAGCTCCTCACCGCCGCCCGGTTCCGCGGGCAGCCGCGCCGCGGCAGGCACGGCGGAGGACGTGCGACGGCGCACTCCTCGGCCACGGACGCCGCTGCGCTCGGCGTGGCCACCGAGTGGTGCGGGGGCAGCGGCTCCTGCGGAGGAGGGGACGGGGCGTCCTGCTCCGGCAGCGGGTCGAGTTGCGGCAGCTCCGGAGGGAGTTCCTGCTCCAGCGGAAGCTCCTGTTCGAGTAGCAGCTCGTGCTCCAGCGGAAGCTCCTGCTCCAGTAGCTGACCGGCCGTTCGGGTGGCGGGCGGGCCCGACGTCCCGTACAACCAGGACATGCTCTGGGTTCCGCTCCTCCTGGTGGCGTACGTGGTGGCGGGCACCGGCTGCGTGCGGGCCTGTCGCGCCGCGCTCGCCGCCGCCCGGCCGCACGGGACGGCCACCGGGCCGTCCGGCGGTACCGGGCTCACCGTCTGCGAAGCGGCCTATCTCGCCGGCGGGCCGCTGCGGGTCGCCGATCTGACGCTGGTGTCCATGCACCGGGCGCATCGGTTGCTGCTCGCCCGCACCGGCTGGGCGACGGTGCTGGATGCGGGCGGGGCCGGGGACGCATGGGAGCGGGCGGTGCTGGAAGCCGTCGGTCCCGAGGGCCAGTCACCGGTCCCCGCCGTCCGCCCGGTGGTTGCCGCTGCCGATTCCGTGCGGCGCCTGGCCCGGGACCTCGTCGCCCGGGGCCTCGCCGTGTCCGAGGAGTGCCTCAAGGAGGTCGAGGCGGGGATGCGGGCCGTGCGCGCCGGCTTCCTGTCGACCCTGCTGCTCGGGACGACCGCAGCGCTCCTCGTACCGGGCTCCGAACGGGCACCGGTCGTCGCCGCGTTCTCGCTGCCGCTGCTGGGGTCGGGCCTCTGCCTGCTGATCGGGCGGATCGAGGTCCACCCGTACACCCGCTGGGCCTCCCCCGCCGGGCAGCGGCTGCTCTCCGGGCTGTCGCCCGCCGATCCGCTCACCGCCTTCGCGGTGCGCGGTCCCGCGGCCCTGGAGCCGGAGCTCCGTGCTGCCCTGCGGGACTGAGGACCTGCCGAAGAGGTCCGGAAAGGACGCCGGTGCGGCGCGCATGACGCGCGCCGCACCCGGAGCCGGACCCGGTGTCGCTGGAGCAACGGGCCATGGTGCCGCCCGCCGTCTGATCTTCCGGGTCGAGGGGTGGCGCGACCGGCCGGAGCCGGGCACGCGCCACCGGGTTTCGCTGGGCCGTCAGGCCAGGCCCGCCACCAGGTCGGCGACGCTCTTGCGGCGACCGGTGAAGAACGGGACCTCCTCGCGGACGTGCATCCGCGCTTCGGAGGCGCGCAGGTGCCGCATGAGGTCGACGATGCGGTACAGCTCGTCGGCCTCGAAGGCGAGCAGCCACTCGTAGTCGCCGAGGGAGAAGGAGGCGACCGTGTTGGCACGGACGTCGGGGTAACCGCGGGCCATCTTGCCGTGGTCGGCGAGCATCCGGCGCCGGTCCTCGTCGGGCAGCAGGTACCAGTCGTAGGAGCGCACGAAGGGATACACGGAGACGTAGTCGCGCGGGGTCTCGTCGGCCAGGAAGGCCGGGATGTGCGACTTGTTGAACTCGGCGGGGCGGTGCAGCGCCATGTTCGACCAGACCGGCTCCAGGGCACGGCCCAGCTTGGTGCGGCGGAAGAGGTTGTACGCCCCCTGGAGCTCGTCGCTCGTCTCGGCGTGCCACCAGATCATGACGTCGGCGTCGGCGCGCAGACCGGACAGGTCGTACGTGCCGCGGACCGTGATGTCCTTGGCCGCGAGCTGGTCGAACAGCTCCTGGACCTCGTCGGCGTAACCGCCTCGGTCCTCGGGGAGAACGTCGCGCAGCTTGAAGACGGACCACAGGGTGTAGCGGATGACCTCGTTGAGGTCCTTCGCCTTCTTACCGGCGTTCGGGATCTTTTCGGGCGCACTCATACGCCTATTCTCGCCCGTCACGAGGAGTGCCCCGCACCGGGGGCCTCCCTTTGCGACGTGGCGATGATCTCGTCGGCGAACCCGTCGACGATCTCGTCCGCCGCGCGGTGGGCCGAGGCGATGCAGGCGGGGATGCCGACGCCGTCGTACGCAGCGCCCGCCAACCGCACCCCGGGAAGGGCCGCGACGGCCGCGCGGACGCGGTCCACCCGGGCGAGGTGACCGACCGGGTACTGGGGCAGGCCTCCCGTCCAGCGGGTGACCGTGCGGGCGACGGGCCGTGCGGCGATGCCGGTGGCGGCGGCGAGGTCCTTCAGGGAGGCGTCGACGAGGTCGGAGTCCTCCCGCCGGACCTGCTCCTCCTCGCCGTGGCGGCCCACCGAGGTGCGCAGCACGAACAGGTCGGGGTCACCGTCGGCGACCCAGCGCCACTTCTGGCCGGAGAAGGTGGAGGCCTTGATGGTGTGACCGTCGACGGGCGGCACCAGGAACCCGGAGCCCGGCAGGGCGGGCAGCTCGGAACGGCGGAAGGCAAGGGTGACCAGCGCCATGGAGGCGTAGTCGATCGCGCCGAGTTCGGCTGCGGCGGCGGGGGCGTGATCGCCGAGGAGCCCGGCCGCGCTGCCGGCCGGAGTGGCGAGGACCACGGCGTCGGCGTCGAAGTTCCGGTGCCGGGTCACCACCCGCCAGCCGGCGGCGCCGGTGCGGACCAGCGCGTCCACGGGGGTCCCGATGAGGACGTCGCCGCCCGCGGCGCGGATCGCATCGGCGACCGCGCCGGGAAGGGTACCGACGCCGCCTTCGATGCCGAGGAAGACGGCACCGCCGAGACCGGTGGCGGCGCCCGCGACGTCGGAAGGGGTCGCCGCGCCGGCCTGCTGGACGGCTCGGACGGCCGCGGTGAGCGTCGGATGGACACGGGCGGCCCGGAAGAGCGCGGGAACGGCGGCCTTCATCGAGATGTGGTGGGCGTCACCGGCGTACACACCTCCGAGGAGGGGCTCGACGAGCCGGTCGACGACCTCGTGGCCCATGCGCTCGGCGACGTACGCGCCGATGGCGACGTCCTCGTCGATCTCGGTCGGCGGCAGGTCCAGGTCCGCGCCGATCCGACGCACTCCTTCGGCGGAGAGGAGGCCCTCGACGGCCGCCGGGTCGCCGGGCACGCCCATGACGTGGCCCTTGGGCATGGGGATCAGTTCTCCCCGGGACCAGACGGACGCGGTGGTCGTGGCGGGAGCCTGGAGCCGGTCGCCGAGGCCGACGTCCCGGGCCAGGGCGACGGCTTCGGGGCGGCGGGCGAGCAGCGACTCGGCACCGAGGTCGACAGGGGCGCCCGCGATCTCGCCCGCGAGGAGCTTGCCGCCCAAGCGCCCGTCCGCTTCCAGGAGGGTCACCCGATGACCGGCGAGCGCCAGCCGGTATGCGGCGGCGAGTCCGGCGATCCCGCCTCCGACGACGACGACGTGAGGCCCGACCTGCTGTCCCGTGGTGTCCGCGTTCATGGGACCACTCTCTCAAATCGCCTCCCGCTCCCGTTCCGAGGCCGGACCGTAACCGCATCGCTACCCGTGGAGGGCAACCCGGTCCGTCGCCCCGTACGTCCAAGGGACATTCGGTCGACATCACCTGGAGGTAACTCGTGCGGAGAACACGAGCGACGGCCGCGGCCCTCATGACGGCCTCACTGGTCCTGACCGGCTGCGGCGCCGGCGCCACGGACACGGCGGCGGACGGCAAACAGGGCGTGGTCGCGGACGCCCGGGCGGGTGCTGCCGTCGAGGGAGCGGCCCGGGGCGCCGCGGACGGTTCACGGGATGCCGCAGAGGGTTCACCGGGCAGCGCCGGGAAGCCCGCGACGAAGACGCCGCTCCAGAAGCACGTCATCCGCACCGCCTCGCTCTCCGTCGAAGTGCAGGACGCGGCGAAGGCGCTGGCCACGGCCCGCCGGGTCACCGCGGAAGCGGGCGGACACGTGGAGAACGAGTCGACGGAGCGGCTGGACGACGCGCACCTCACCTCGCAGCTCGTACTGCGGGTGCCGCAGGAGCGGTACGACTCCGTCCTCGCCGGTCTCGCGGGCACCGGAAAGCTGTTGGACCGCAAGGCGGACGCCCAGGACGTCACCGACCAGGTGGTGGACGTGGAGAGCCGGATCGCCACCCAGCGGGCCAGCGTGGCCCGGGTGCGGGAGCTGATGGACCGGGCGGAGAAGCTGTCCGACGTGGTCACCCTGGAGGGCGAACTGAGCCGCCGCCAGGCGGACCTGGAGGCGCTGCTCGCCCAACAGGCCTCGCTGAAGGACCGGACGACACTGGCGACGATCACCCTCAGGCTCTCCGAGGAGAAGCCCCCGCCGGCGGAACGGGAGGAGGGCCGCCCCGGTTTCGGGGACGCCCTGAGCGGGGGCTGGAACGCACTGGTGGGCGCTGCCGCCTGGATCGGGATCGTGTTCACCGCCCTGGCACCGTGGCTGGCGGTCGGACTGGTCGGCCTCTTCCTGTGGCGCCGTCTGGTCCGGCCCCGCCTGACCAGCCGCGCCGGTTCCGCACCGGACCTGCCGGACCTGCCGGACGTCCCGCGGAACGCCGCCGGGGCGCCGGTGGTCAGCCGGTCGCCGAAGGCCCCGGAGGAGTCGGAGGAGTCGAAGCCCCGGCGGGCTCCGCGGACTCCCGGCCCCCGGGAGACCCCCGAGCAGTAGTTTCTCCGTATGAGCGAACGGCTGGTGGTCATCGGTGGGGACGCGGCGGGCATGTCCGCGGCGTCCCGAGCACGCAGGCTCAGGTCTCCCGACGAACTGGAGATCGTCGCCTTCGAACGCGGGCACTTCTCTTCGTACTCGGCCTGCGGCATCCCGTACTGGGTCGGTGGCGACGTCGCCTCGCGCGGAGAGCTGATCGCACGCCCTCCCGAGGAGCACCGGGCCCGTGACATCGACCTGCGGACGCGGACCGAGGTGACGGAGATCGACGTCCCGGGACAGCGGGTGCGCTCCCGGGACCTGGAGGCCGGCAGGGAGGAGTGGACGGGCTTCGACAAGCTGGTGATCGCCACCGGGGCCCGGCCGCTGCGCCCTCCGTTGCCGGGCATCGACGCACCCGGGGTGCACGGGGTGCAGACCCTGGACGACGGTCAGGCGCTGCTCGACTCGCTGTCCGCCTCGCCGGGGCGGCGGGCGGTCGTCGTGGGCGCCGGGTACATCGGGGTGGAGATGGCCGAGGCCCTGCTGAACCGGGGGTACGAGGTGACGGTCCTGACCCGGGGCGAACAGCCGATGACGACCCTGGATCCGGACATGGGGCGCCTCGTGCACCGGGCGATGGACGGGCTCGGCATCAGGACGGTCACCTCTGCTCCGGTGACGAAGGTCCTGACCGGCGGTGACGGCAGGGTCCGCGCGGTGGCCACGGACGCGGACGAACACCCCGCGGACGTGGTGGTGCTCGGCACCGGCGTGGTCCCGGAGACCTCGCTCGCGCGGGCCGCGGGACTGCCGCTCGGGGCGCACGGAGGACTGCTCACCGACCTCGCGATGCGGGTCCGGGGCCAGCGGAACATCTGGGCCGGCGGCGACTGCGTGGAGGTCCTGGACCTGGTCTCGGGCCGGGAGCGGCACGTGCCGCTCGGCACGCACGCGAACAAGCACGGCCAGGTCATCGGGGCGAACGTGGGCGGCGACTACGCGACCTTCCCCGGCGTGGTGGGGACGGCGGTGTCCAAGGTGTGCGACCTGGAGATCGCGCGGACGGGCCTGCGCGAGAAGGACGCCCGGCAGGTGGGCCTGCGGTTCGTGACGGTGACGGTCGAGTCGACCAGCCGGGCGGGCTACTACCCGGGGGCCGCTCCGATGACCGTGAAGATGCTGGCCGAACGGCGCACGGGACGGTTGCTCGGGGTGCAGATCGTGGGCGGGGAGGGCGCGGCGAAGCGGGTGGACATCGCGGCGGTGGCGCTCACGGCGGGCATGACGGTGCAGGCGATGACGGCTCTGGACCTGGGGTACGCACCGCCCTTCTCGCCGGTCTGGGACCCGGTCCTGATCGCGGCCCGCAAGGCGGTGGCGGCGGTCCGCGCAGCGGACTGAGCAGGGGAGCGAC